>DATGDE010000274.1:0-3164 GCA_035311125.1 Gemmatimonadales bacterium | reverse complement strand
GGCGTCCCGAAGTAGCGCACCGTTCCCTGGGCCACGACGAACTCGCGCGACACCGGACCGACCTGAAGGCGGTACGTGCCGCGCGGCGCTTGCAGCGTGCCCGTGAGCAGCCAGTTGCGGTACACCTTGTTCACGTTGAGGAGGCCGGCGAGCTGGATGTTGGCCTCGTTGGACCGCAGCCACACGCTGCTTCCCATGCTGAGCTGCAGAGCCCGGATCCTCAGACTGTCGAGAAAGAGGCTGTGGAACGACGGCCCCAGTCCCTGCCGGCGGATCACGGCCGCCAGCGCGGTGTCGATCAGGCCGGCCATCGCCGGATCGGGAGAGTCGAGATCGATGATCCGTTTTTCCACCAGATCTGCGATGTACAGCACGCCGTTGGTGACCGTCCCCGTCCCGGTGAGGGTCGCCCCGAACACCGGGCCGCGCAGCGCGAGCCTCCCGCTCGCCGTAACGCTCACGTCGCCCCGGATCTCGAGCGCCTTGAAATCCTGCGACTCGATGTCCAGCGCCAGCACCGGATGGGTGAGCCGCTCCATCCGCACATACCCGCCGAGGTCCGCCCGCCCCCGCTCGCTGCGCATCCCCAGCGAATCCACGTAGATCGTGTCGCCGCCCAGCCGCAGGCGTCCCGCGATCCCCTCCCACCGCACGTTCAGGTCGGGGATGGACACGCCGCCCGAATCGATCCGCAGCGTTCCGTCGAGCCGGGGGGCGTCCCAGGTCCCGCGAATGCCGACGTCGGCCGTCAGGCGCCCGCGTACGTCGCGTATCTGGGAGGTGAGGGCCTCCAGGGCATCCAGACCGGCGCGGTCCGCCCGCGCGCGAATCGACAGCGTGTCCGGAAGCTCGCGCCGCGGCACGCGCTCCAGGGCGAGGTCGAGCGGCAGGTGGGCGGTGAACCCCACGACCTCCCGGTCGCTCCGCCGCAACGAGGCCGCCGCGTCGAGGCGGCGACCTGCATAGTGGAAGGTCCCATCCACCGAGGGCGCCCCCTCCTCGGCCGAGTCGGGAACCACGGCGAAGCGCCCGTCGTAGCTGGGCTCGCGGCGCGACCCCCGCATCGTGAGGTCCACCGACACGCTGCCCGTCGTGCCCAGGGTGTCGCGCTGCAACAGCGCGTTCACGCCGGCCAGCGGGAACCCCTCGACGTGGACCTGGGCCAGGCCGGAGCCCCCGGTCGGGATCGTCCCCGCGAGATCCACGTGCCCCGGGCCGTTCACGCGCCGCAATGCCACGCTGTCGATCGTCAGCACCGAATCGCCGACGTGGATCATGACCGGCGCCTGCAGGAACCAGACGCCACCGGGCAGCCGCACGGCGAAGGAATCCACGCCGATCTGGTGCACGCCCGCCGTGTCACGCGCGTAGCGCCCGCCGACCACGACGCCGCTCAGATCGCCGATGCGCGTGCGACCCGACCACTGCAGCGAATCCAGCCGCCCCTTCACGCCCGCCTGGACGGCCCCGAATCCCATCGCGCCGTAGGCGATCGAGTCGGCGCTGCCGTCCGCCCAGACGAGCGGCACGGTGGCGGGCTCGTACCCGCCGCGAAAGTCGGCGGCCGGCACCTGCCATGTCCCCACGGCGAGACGCTCCACCTTGCCGAGTCCGCCGATCGCCAGCGAGTCGAGCGCGCCCGCAAGGCGCAGGTGGGCCAGCGCCGCGCCGCCCGTGACCGCCACCCGGGACGTGTCGCGCCAGGTGCCGCTGACCCACGCGATGACGGAGTCCAGGGTGGCGAGACTGTCGGCATCGAAGGACAGGAACGCTTCTCCGGTGCGCGGGCGCCGCCATCCCAGCGTTCCCGCTCCCTCGGTGATGAGACCCGGCTGGCGCAGCCAGACGGTATCCACATGGACCAGACCATCGGCGATCCGGAGCCGCACCGCTCCGCTGTCCACCACCGTGCCAGCGACGCGCGAGCCGGCCAGCTTCGCGTCGATCTCCCCCACCGGCGGGGCTCCCGTGGTGTCGGCGTCCAGCGAGAGGCGGGCGGTCAGATTGAGCGCCGACGGCGGCACCCCCTTCCCCGTCAGCCATCGCTGCAGCGACACATCCGCCGCCTCCACGGTGAGGCCGCGGGCGCCGCGACGATCGGGGAGCAGGACGAGCGCGCCGTCGGCCCGGATCCGTCCACCGCCGCCCACGCGGACCACGTCGAGATGCGTCGCGACCGAGTCCAGCGAGCCGGCGAGTCGCACGGCGCCGGCCACCGCCCCGCGCAACCCCAGCCCCGCGAAGCTGCCGGCCAGCCCGTCGAACGACAGCGTATCGAGCTGCGCGTCCACGTCGAGCGCGACCGTATCGCGGCGCGCGTCGGCCCCGAAATGGCCGTGCGCCACGCTCGCGGGACGGTCTCCGTCCACGTGGCGCAGGGCGCCGTCGAACCGCACGTTCCTGAGCGGGCCGCTGAGCGTACCCGCCGCGTCCAGGGTGCCGTGCAACGGCGCCGGGACAAACTCGGCGAACGTCCCGAAGGCGATCGCGGCGCTGTCCACCGTGAACGGCGCGAAGGTGATCCCCTCGAGGGAGGTGAGATTCACGGTGCCCCGTCCCCGCACCCGGGACACCGGCGAGCCCGCCACGAGCGAGTCGCGGAAGCTCCAGTCGGCGTCGAGCGTGAGGTCGGAGAGCTGCCCATCGGCGATCACTCGTCCGCTCAGATGCCCGTAGAACGGCAGCGTATCGAGGAACGCCCGCGGGAGCGCGAGATCCAGGTCCTCGGTCGTCACGTCGGCGCCGCGCACGGCCTCCAGCCCGGAATCGGCGGCGATGAACGCCGTGGCCCGGCCGCGGGCCCGGCCGCCGTGATAGGCGAGGTCGAGCGTGTCAAGCCGCACCTCCAGCATCCGGCCGCCGTGGGAGCGGACGGCGAGCGCGCCGCGCAATACCGCGCCCTCGGGGAAGCGCGGATCGATGAAGCGGGCATCCGACAACGTCACCGAATCGGCACCGACGATCAGATCGTAGAACAGCGTGTCGTGCGGCCAGGCGAGGCCGCCGCGCACCGAGAAGCGCGAGGCGGGAAGCCGGACCTCCGGCAGGTCGGCGTGCAGGGAATCGCCGTCGATGAGGACCTGACCGCGCATGCCGGCGATCGTGACGGGGGGATCGCTGATTCCCACGGCGAGGCTGTTCAGGTCGATGCGCAACCCGCGCTG
>DATGDE010000273.1:0-2394 GCA_035311125.1 Gemmatimonadales bacterium | reverse complement strand
TGCCCCGCCAGCAGCTCGTACAGCACGCAGCCGAGCGCGTAGATGTCGCAGCGGCTGTCCACGTCCCTGCCCGACGCCTGCTCCGGCGACATGTAGGGCGGCGTCCCGGGGGACAGCCCGCTCCCCGTGAGGCTGTCCGTGTCGGCGGCCTGGTTCACCGCGCGAGCGATGCCGAAGTCGGCCACGAGCGCGAGCCCGTCCGAAAGCAGGATGTTCTCGGGCTTCACATCACGATGGATGAACCCCTGGCGGTGCGCGTAGTCGAGCGCCAGCGCGACCTCACGCGCGATGGCCAGAGCATCGGGCACGGGCAGCTGCGTCTCCCGCTCCAGCCGGTGGCGCAGCGATTCGCCTTCGACGAACGGCATCACGTAAAAGAGAAATCCCCCGGCGTCGCCGGAGTCGAGCAGCGGCAGGATGTGCGGATGATTGAGGTGCGCGAGGATGTCGATCTCGCGCAGGAACCGCTCGGCGCCGAGCGCCGCGGCCAGCTCGCGGCTCAGCACCTTGACCGCGACGCGCCGGTCATAGCGCAGGTCCCGCGCCAGGTACACGGTCGCCATCGCCCCGTGCCCCACCTCGCGCTCGATGTCGTACCGGCCAGCGAGCGCGCCCCGGAGCCCCTCAACTCCGGTCATCACGTTTCGAAAAGATGCAGCAATACCTGCGGTCCGTCAGGGTCTCTGGTCGTCGCGCCGCCCCGCTTCGCGGTGTACGTTGCAGCACATGCGCCGTACTGCCCAGCTCCTGCTCGCCCTCGCCGCGCTCCGGCCGGCTGGACCACTGGCCGCGCAGGGTCCGCCCGGCACGGATATCTGGGTGGCAGGCCTGACGTTACGCGACGGCCGCGTGGCCCTCGGCACGCCGGCGAACGTCACCGCCCGGCCCGGTTACGACAACCAGCCGGCGTTCCTGCCCGACGGCTCGGGGCTCCTGTACACACGCATCGGGCCGGACGCCCAGGCCGACGTCTGGCGCTACGACTTCGCCACGCGCTCGGCCCGCGCGCTCATCACGACTCCCGAAAGCGAGTATTCGCCGACGCCCATCCCCGGCGGAGGCATCTCCGTGGTGCGCGTCGAGCGCGATTCGACCCAGCGACTGTGGCGCTTCGACGCCGACGGGACCCACCCGGCGTTGCTGCTCGAGCAGCTCAAGCCCGTCGGCTACCACGCCTGGGCCGGAGACAGCACCCTCGCGCTCTTTGTGCTGGGCAACCCCAACGCCCTCGTGATCGCGGTCGCCGGCACGACCCGCGCCGACACCGTGGCCCGGGACGTCGGCCGCTCCCCGCAAACGATTCCCGGCCGCCACGCCGTGAGCTTTGTGCAGCGCGTGGACTCGACCGAGTCGTGGCTGGCAGAGGTGGACGCCGCAACGCGCGCAGTGCGGCGCCTGGTGCGGCTCCCCCGCGGCGCGGACTTCCACGCCTGGACCCCCGGCGGGCTGGTGCTGACGAGCGACGGCGCGACGCTGTATCAGTGGGACTCACGCGCGGGCGGACCCTGGGTACCCGTCGCCGATCTCGCCGCCCTGGGCCTGCGCGGGGCCACGCGCCTCGCCGTGAGCCCCCGTGGCGACCGGCTGGCGCTGGTCGCCCGCGACCCGTCTCCCTAGCGGCGAAGGGCGCTCAGGACCGCCGCAGCTCGGGCATGCGCCACGCGGCGGTCGCTACGGCCACGGCACAGATCAGTCCGCCCGTCCCCACGGCCACGGGCGCTCCATACCGCTCCGCGAACGCCCCCGCCAGGAACGCCCCCAGCGGCGACATCCCGACGAACACGAAGGAGTAGAACCCCATCACCCGACCGCGCAGCTGATCGGGGACGAGCGTCTGGATCATGGTGTTGGTCAGCGCGTTGTTCACGATCATCGCGCACCCCGCGAGCGCGAGCAGGACCAGCGACAGGGGGAACGCGCGCGACCATGCGAACAGCGCCACCAGGAGGCCGAACGACGTGCCGCCGACGGTCATCAGCGCGCCTTTGCGGACGATGCGCCCGCTGTTCAGGGCGATCCCCAGGGCGCCGAGCATCGCGCCGATTCCCACGGCCGCGGTGAGCGCACCGTAGCCCGCCGCCTGCACGTGCAGCACGTCACGGGCGAACACGGGCATCATGACCAGGAAGGGGAACCCGAACACGCTGAGGATCGCCGTCTGCACCACCAGCGTCTCCACGCGCCGGTCGCTGCGCAGGAACGCGACGACTTCCCGGAACCCGCTCCAGGCCGAGCCAGCGGCGGGACGGGGTTGAAACGGCGGCAGACGCATCGCGGCCAGGCTGGCGATCACGGCGATGTAACTCACGCCGTTCAGAAAGAAGCACATCCCGAGGCCGAGCAGGCCGATCAACGCGCCCCCGAGCGCCGGCCCCACCACCCGCGCTGCATTGA
>DATGDE010000272.1:0-7589 GCA_035311125.1 Gemmatimonadales bacterium | reverse complement strand
AGGCAGTCGTCATTACTGCCGGGACCTTTCTGCGGGGCAGGATCCACCTTGGGACCGACACCCAGATCCCGGCGGGCCGTGCGGGAGATCTCCCGTCCGTGGAGATGGCGCAAGACATTGAAAATATTGGACTTACGGTGTCGCGCTTCAAGACTGGGACGCCGCCACGGGTGGATGGCCGGAGCGTAGACTGGTCGAAGGTCGCGCGACAGGATGGAGAGGACGAAGGCTTCCGCTTCTCCTTCTACGAGCGGGGCGAATTGCCACGCCAGGTGCCGTGCTGGATCACCTGGGCAGGCGATGACGTGAAGCAGATCATCCATGCTCACCTGCGTGAGTCGGCGCTGTATGGCGGAGCGATCAGCGGGCGCGGGCCGCGCTACTGCCCGTCCATCGAGGACAAGATCGTCAAGTTTCCGGGAGCCTCGCGTCACCAGATCTTCCTGGAGCCCGAGGGGTTGGACACCGAGGAGCTGTACGTGAACGGCCTGTCCACTTCCCTGCCCGTCGCGGTGCAGCTCGAATTCCTGCGCGCCGTGCCGGGGCTCGAGCGCGCCCGGATGACGCGTCCTGGATACGCGATCGAGTACGACTACTTCCCGCCCGATCAACTGACTCCGTGGCTCGAAACGAAGGCGGTTGAACGGCTGTTCTTCGCGGGCCAGATCAACGGGACGACAGGTTACGAGGAGGCGGCCGGCCAGGGAGTCGTGGCCGGGATCAACGCAGTGCGGCGCGTGCGGGGGCTCGAGCCCGTCGTGTTCGGACGGGGCGATGCATACATCGGGGTGCTGGTTGACGATCTGGTCACCCGCGGCGTGGATGAGCCGTACCGGCTATTCACATCGCGGGCGGAATTCCGGTTGCTGCTGCGGCAGGATAATGCACTGCGGAGGCTGTATCCGCTGGCCGTGCGACTCGGGCTGCTCGATGACGGCGAGCGACGTGTCGCGGAGTCACGGCTCGAGGAGGAAGAACAGGTCCTGGAGGTGGCTCGGACCAGGTCGATCACACCGGCGCAGGCGGCAACCGCGCTCGCCGCATCGGGAGGTGCGATCACGACTTCGGAGCGCATCGCGACGCTGGCCAGGCGGCCGCACGTTTCGCTGGCGTTGCTGCTGCGGGCAGCGGCGGTGGACGCCGACTTCGACGAGGCCGCGGTACTCGTCGCCGAGATCGAGTTGAAGTACGACGGTTATCTCGCGCGGGAGCGCGAGGCGGCGGGCCGGTTGGCGGAGCTGGCGTCGTTCACGCTGCCGCCTGACCTGCAGTACCTCGAGCTCGCGAGTCTTTCGACCGAGTCGAGACAGAAGCTCGACCGGATTCGCCCGGCGTCGTTGGCCCAGGCGTCGCGCATTCCCGGCGTGTCGCCCAGTGACCTCCACAACCTCGTGATGGAGGCGCTTCGGTGGCGTCGGCGCGTGGCCTGATGGCTGATTGTTTCACGTGAAACGACGCCAAGAATCCAGTTTCACGTGAAACGAAGCCCCTTCTTTCCCCTCCGGCGAGAACGCAGTAGATTAGGCAGCAATGGGTTACGCTGATATCACCTAACTACTTCCAAATTCACGAGTTACGGTGCCATCTCGCGTCATCGCGATCGCGAATCAGAAGGGTGGAGTGGGAAAGACGACGACGGCTGTCAACCTGGCCGCGTCGCTCGCCACTGCCGAGCGGAAGACCCTGCTCATCGATGCCGATCCCCAGGGCAATGCGACGAGCGGCGTCGGCATCGATCGCGCGGCGCTCACGCGCTCGCTCTATGACGCGTTGCTCGAGGGCGCCCCGCTGGCGGACACGCGCGTGCGCGCGGTGCACTTTCCGCTGCTCGACGTCGTTCCCGCGACCCAGGACCTGGTCGGCGCCGAGCTCGAGCTTGTGAACCGCTCCGGTCGCGAGAAGGCGTTGCGGCACGCGCTGCGCGGACTGCGCGATGAGTACCAGTTCGTCATCGTCGACTGTCCGCCCTCTCTCGGGCTGCTCACACTCAACGTGCTCGCGGCCGCCGACGGCGTGCTGATTCCGATTCAGTGCGAGTACTACGCTCTCGAGGGACTCTCCCAGCTGCTCAACACCATCAAGCTGGTGCAGCGGAACTTCAATTCCTCGCTCGCCATCGACGGGGTGCTCCTGACGATGTACGATGCGCGTCTCAATCTCTCGCGACAGGTAGCCGAAGAGGCCAAGGAGTATTTCGGCGCCGGCGTCTTCGCCGTGACGATTCCCCGCAATGTGCGGCTGGCCGAGGCGCCCAGCTTCGGCAAGCCGATCCTGCTCTACGATGTGCAATCGGTCGGCGCGAAGAGCTATCTCGCCGTCGCCCAGGAGTTGATACGACGAGTGGAGCGCGGGGCGGCGCCTTCCTCCTCCCCTGCTCTGCCCGCGCCCGCTGAACCGGAGGTGCCCGCATGACGGAGACAGCCGCAGGTCGACGCCGGCTCGGCCGAGGATTGGAAGCTCTGCTCGGTCCTACCCGCGAGGAAGCCGAGCGGGAAGGCAGTCTGGCCGAGCTGCCCATCCAGGACATTCGTCCCAACCCGCTGCAGCCCCGCCGCGACGTGGACCCCGCGGCGCTCGAGGAGCTCAAGTCCTCGATCAAACAGGCCGGGTTGCTGCAGCCGGTGGTGGTGCGCCCGGCGCCCGGCGGGCACGGGGTCTACGAGTTGATCGCGGGCGAGCGGCGGCTGCGGGCGTGCCAGGCGCTGGGGTGGGAGAAGATCCCCGCCGTCCGACGCGAGGTGGACGACCGGACCCTGCTCACGCTGGCGCTGATCGAGAACCTGCAGCGCGACGACTTGTCTCCGGTGGATGAGGCGCGCGGCTATGAGCGGCTCATCGCGGAGTTTGAGCTCACGCAGCAGGACGTCGCGGACGCGGTAGGTCGCGACCGTTCGACCGTGGCGAACGCCCTGCGACTGCTCAAGCTCCCCGACGTGGTGTTGCAGATGCTGCACGACGCTCAGCTTTCCGTCGGCCATGCGCGCGCCCTGCTCGCCCTCGACGATCCACGCACCGCGACCACCCTGGCGCGCGAGGCCGTGACTCAGGGTCTCTCGGTGCGCGACGTGGAAGATCGCGTGCGGGGAGGTCGGGCTCCGGAGCGCCGCCCGCGGTTGAAACGCGGCCTGCCCGGCGCTCCCGAGGTCCGGCGGGTGGAGGATGCGCTGCGCCGGCGGCTGGGCACCGATGTCCGGGTGTCGCTGCGGGCCAAAGGGAAGGGGCAGCTCCACGTCGCCTTCTATTCCAACGACGACCTGGCCCGCATTCTCGAACTGATACTCGGCGCGCCCTTCGACGGATGAAGCCACGCAGCGTCACCATCGTGGTCCACGTCGACGGCGACGTGGACTCGAAACAATATCGCTTGCCGCTGTGGGCCTTCACGGCGGGGAAGTGGGGCGCGCTGGTCGTGGGCCTGCTGACGGTGTTGTTCTTCGCCTTCGCGGGACCGATCTCCCGGGCGGCGGCCCGGGTGCCGGGCCTGGAGCGCGAGCAGGCTCGCCTGCGCGAAGAGAACAGCCGCGTGCAACAGCTCGCCGCGGCATTGAACCGCGCCGAGGCGAACTACCAGTCTCTGCGGAAACTGTTGGGCGGCCCCGTGGCGGAGGACACCACGAAGGCTGCCGCAGCAACGGTCGCATCATCTGCCGCACCGCAACTCATGCGTGCCGTACCGGTGCGCGCCGCCCTGGCCGGCTCCAGTCGCTACGAGACGACGCCGTCGATGCCCAGGCACTGGCCGCTGGATGTGCAGGGCTTCGTGACGCGCGGCCGCGTGGGGCAGGGGACCGGCGGGGACGGCGAGGCGCACGAGGGCATCGATATCGCGGTGCCGGTCGGGACGCCGATCCGTGCCGCGGGAGGCGGGACGGTGGAAGTAGCCGGCACCGACGCCGACTATGGGATGTTCGTCCTCTTGCGCCACCCGGACGGATATGAAAGCATGTACGGGCACGCGTCGCGACTCCTGGTGCGCGAGGGCGACTCGGTGGTCGCTGGGCAGGTAATCGCCTTGACGGGAAGCTCGGGCCGATCGACCGCACCGCACCTGCACTTCGAAATCCGGCGTGAGGGACAATCGCTGGATCCGCTCACGCTCGTGAAGGAGGGAAACTGACGATGGCCATTTTCACCGAGAAATCCGGGACCCAGGCAGGGGAAGCCGGGTTGTCGATCATCGGCTCCGGCATGCGGGTAGTGGGGGACATCAGTGCGGAAGGCGTCGTGAAGGTGGAGGGCACGGTGGTCGGAACGGTGCAGGCCGGCCGGCAGGTGCTCGTCGCGAAGGGCGGCCTGGTGGAGGGGGATGTCGTCACACACGAGGCGATCATCGGGGGCGAGGTGCGGGGGAGTGTACAGGCGGCGGAGCGCGTCGAGCTGCAGACGACCAGCGTGGTCCACGGCGACATTTCGACGCGGCGGCTCCTCGTGCAGGAGGGTGGCGAGATCAACGGCGTGCTGCGCATGGGGGAGGGGGCTCCCGAGCCTGCGACGACCCGCACCTGAGCGGGCGAGGTTGTCCACAGCTTGTCTACGCGTCGATGTGGATTCTCCAAGGTGAGTCGCGTCTTCGGTTTAGGCTATGCGGTCGAGCCGAGCTGGACCACGTACTGTCTTAATGATGTCTTGATATTGTTCTAATACTGTCCAGATCCCAAGGCCACCACAAACCCCCCTCATCGTGCGCCTCGAAGGCCTCGTTCGCTACTGCGACGAACTGCTCGATATCCAGAACGTCCGCGACGCGCCCGATGCGTGGAACGGTCTCCAGGTCGCGAATGCCGGCGACGTCAACCGTATTGCCGCCGCCGTCGACTGCTGCGCCGCCACCATTCGGATGGCAGGCGAGCAGGGCGCGGATCTTCTGATCGTCCACCATGGCCTGCTCTGGGGAGGCCCTGGGCCCCTGGTAGGCCCGCAACTCGAGCGCGTCGCCGGCCTGCTGCGACACAACATCGCGCTGTATGGCTCCCACATCCCCCTCGACTGCCATCCCGAGCTCGGCAACGCCGCCGTCATCGCCCGGGAGCTCGGCGTCGTGACCAGGGGAAGGTTCGGCACCTGGCGCGAGCAGCCGTTCGGGGTGTGGGGCGAGGTCGACCTGACTCGAGAGGCGCTCGGTGACCGCCTCGCGACGCTGCTGGGGGTCGTTCCGAAGGCAATGCTCTTCGGTCCCGCCGTCGTACGGCGGGTGGGAATCGCAACCGGTGCCGGAGGCGCTCTCATACCGCAAGCCGCTGCCGCCGGGCTCGACGCCCTCATCACCGGTGAGGGGAACCATCACACCTACTTCGACGCCGAAGAGCTGCGTATCAACGTCTACTACGGCGGGCACTATGCCACGGAGACGTTCGGCGTGAAGTCGCTCGCCCAACACCTCGGAACCAAGTTCGCGCTTCCCTGGGTATTCCTCGACCACCCGACCGGGCTGTGACCTCTCGGCGGGTGCTCGCGGTTCTAGCGACGGCGGAGTTGTGCGCCATGGCGCCGTGGTTCAGTGCATCAGCCGTGGCGCCGGCCCTGGCGCGCGAATGGCATCTCGGGGCCTTCGGTACCGCCGGCCTGACTGTGTCGGTGCAGCTCGGCTTCGTGGCGGGCGCGCTCGTCTCCGCGATCTTGACTCTGTCGGATATCTGGTCGGCGCGCCGCCTCGTCGCCTGGGCGTCGCTGGCCGCGGCCGTCGCTACCGTCGGTGTCGCGCTCGCATCGGGCCCCGGGTGGGGTTTGGGGTTCCGCTTCCTCACCGGCGCCGCGCTCGCCGGAGTCTACCCTCCCGGGATGAAGATCGCCGCAGGGTGGTTTCGGGAGGCGCGCGGGTGGGCAATCGGAATCCTCGTCGGTGCTCTCACCCTCGGCTCAGCGGTGCCGCATCTGGTGCGATGGGTGGTGCCCGCGGACATGTGGCGCGGCGTCGTACTGATCGCTGCCGCCTCCGCGCTCCTGGGGGGCGCCATCATTCTGCTCGTGCCGCATGACGGACCGTTCGCTGCGCCCTCCCCGCCATTCTCCTGGTCGGCAGCGCCGCAGATGCTGCGCGACCGCGCCGTGCTGCTGGCCAACCTCGGCTACCTGGGACACATGTGGGAGTTGTACGCCATGTGGACCTGGATCGCCGCATTCGTCGCCGCAAGCGAGACGGCGCGCCTTCACGGGGCCGCGACCCGCACCGGCACGGCCGCCCTCGTGACCTTCGGGGTCGTCGGGATCGGGGCGGTGGGGTGCTGGCTCGGCGGGAAATACGCCGATCGACTCGGCCGGACAGTAGTCACGAGTGTCGCCATGATCGTGTCTGGTCTCTGTTGCCTGACCGTCGGGCTCCTGTTCGCCCAGCCGCTGCCGCTGCTCGTGCCCCTGCTGCTGCTCTGGGGCGTCACCGTCGTCGCCGACTCAGCGCAATTCTCCACCGCCGTGAGCGAGCTGGCTCCCGCGGACTACGTGGGGACCGCGTTGACGATGCAGACGAGCATGGGGTTTCTGCTGACCACGATCACGATCTCGCTCTTGCCGGTAACCGCGTCCGCCACGGGCTGGCGGTGGGCGATGGCCGTGCTCGCCGTCGGCCCGGCGTTCGGCGTCTGGGCGATGATGAGACTGCGGCGCCGGCCGGAAGCGGTCAGGCTGGCCGGCGGCAGGCGCTGACGCCGAAGATCAGGGAACCCGCAGCAGCCCGACCTCGCCGCCGAATTCATCGCTCACGCCGGCCACCCCGGCCGGAACGATCCAGTCGCCACCATCGATCCGCACATTGAAGCGGTAGGTGCCGGGCGATACCGCCAGCGGCGTCGTCCAGGCGTCGCCATCCGTCCGGGAGAGCGCGACAGGCTCCCAATCCGTGAAATCGCCCGAGACCTCGACCCGAGTCGCCCCGGGTGCATGAACCGCGAGTGTGACGCCGGCGCAGTCGCAGGAGCGGATCTCCACGGAAACGGCAGGCGGGTCGAGCGGGGGGGAGTGGTGTTGCGGTGCGGTTGCCCGCACCGGCACCAGGAGGGTACTGCGACGGGGCAGGGGCGACATGCGCAGCGCGATCCCGAGATAGCGCCCCGACACGCTGCCTCGCGTGGGGTCGGTCGGATACCGCCCGCCCGATACAACCACCGACAGCCACGGGTTGAGCGCGACACCGCCACTCGCCTCGCCGTATACGCCATGTCCGCCGCCGCGACTCGCGGCCCGCACGCCCATCAACCCGTCGAACATGATTCTGCCATTGCGAAGGTGGGAGCTTCCCTGCAGGTCGTTGTAGACCGTGTCGCCGACGTGCGTGTTCGTCGCGCTGATCAGCCAGGTGATGCCGAGGCGACGGGCCCACGCCCCTGCTTCCACGGCAACCACCTGCCGGTTAGCCCCACCCAACCAGGTCGTGCCCGCCGTGCCGCCGACCCAGCTGCCCATCCGCAGGCCCGCGAGGTGCACGCGCGACGTGGCAAGCAGGTGAGCGAAGCTCGCGAAGTCCGCATATCGACTTGCCCCGGCCTGTCCCGACAGCTCGCCGCGCAGCCCCCGCCAGGGGCCGCTGAGCAGGGAGCCGGCCGTGTTGGCCTGGACGGAGTGACGCCCGCTTTCGAACCTGAGGTATGTCCCTCGGG
>DATGDE010000271.1:0-11031 GCA_035311125.1 Gemmatimonadales bacterium | reverse complement strand
TTCGGAAGCCCGAGGTGCTCTTTCGGCGTCACGTAGCAGAGCATCGACGCGCCGTACCAGCCGATCATCGCCGCGCCGATGGCGGATGAGATGTGGTCGTATCCGGGCGCGATGTCGGTCACCAGGGGCCCCAGCGTGTAGAACGGGGCCTCGTGGCAGATCGCCTTCTGTTTCGTGACGTTCACCTCGATGAGGTGCAGCGGAATGTGACCGGGGCCCTCGACCATGACCTGCACGTCCCGGGCCCAGGCTTTCTCCGTCAACTCGCCCAGCACTTCGAGCTCGGCGAACTGCGCGCGGTCGTTCGCGTCGGCGAGCGATCCCGGCCGCAGGCCGTCGCCCAGCGACAGGGTGACGTCGTAGCGCCGCGCGATCTCGAGCACCCGGTCGAAGTGCGTGTAAAACGGATTCTGCGCGTTGTGCGCCGTCATCCAGTAGGCGTGGAGCGAGCCGCCGCGGGACACGATCCCCGTTACCCGGCCGAGCGCGTAGGGCACGTGCTCGCGCAGCACCCCGGCGTGGATCGTCATGTAGTCCACGCCCTGGCGGGCCTGATGCTCGACCATGTCGAGCAGGTCGTCGGCCGAGAGGTCCTCGACCTTGCCGGTCTCGGTCACCGCCTGATAGATCGGCACCGTGCCGATGGGGACGGGCGAGGCGTCGACGATGGCCTGACGGATCGCGTCGATGTCCCCGCCGGTGGAGAGATCCATGACGGTGTCGGCCCCGTAGTGGACCGCGTGGTGCAGCTTCTCGAGCTCTCCAGCGATGTCGGAGGTGACGGCGGAGTTCCCGATATTGGCGTTGACCTTCACCCGCGCCACCTTCCCGATCCCCATCGGGTCGAGCCGCCCGGCCAGGTGGTGGATGTTGGCGGGAATCACGAGCCGGCCGCGGGAGACCTCGTGGCGTACCACCTCGGGCTCGAGCTCTTCCCGCTCGGCCACGCGGCGCATCTGGTCGGTGATCAGGCCCTGACGGGCGTGAAACATCTGGGTGTTGCAGGTCATCGGAGTTGGCTCCTTGGCGCGAAACGGGAGCAGGGAGCACGGAGCAGTTCAGGGCGGTGGAGTGCGCAATCCCCGGCGCGCACCGCAATGGACTGCTCTGTGCTCCCTGCTCCCTGCATGGTCGACTCCCCTCGCCGGCATTACCCGGATCAGGTCCGAAGGGTGTGTTCTCAGCCCGCAGACCGGCCGACCTGGCGGGCACCCCTGTCTACAGGCGAATCTAACGCTCTATGACCGGTGTCAACCCGCGCCACCCCTGGTGGCGGCTCTTGTCGGTCGTGTTCCTGCTCGCCGGCGCACGGCCGGTCGGCCCGGCCGCTGCGCCGGCGCCGGAGTTCGGGACGCTGGAGCGGGACGTCGCGCGCCGGATCAACGCGCACCGGGTCGCCCGGCGCCTTCCGCCCCTCGCGTACGACGCCGCGGTGGCCGCGATCGCCCGCGCCCACAGCCGGGACATGGCGACGGGCCGCGTGCCGATGGGCCACGACGGGTTCGAGCGCCGGACCGGGCTGGTAGAGCGGATCCTTCCGCTCCAGGCGATCGCGGAGAACGTGGCGCTCAACGACTACGGGACGGCGAGCACGGTGCGCATCGCGGTGGAAGGCTGGCTGGCGAGCGCGCACCATCTGGAGAACATCGAAGGGCAGTACGACATCACGGGCGTGGGGGTCGCGCGGGCGCGCGATGGGACGTTCTACTATACGCAGCTGTTCGTGCGACGGCTGCCTAGCGCGGGACGTCGGTGATCGTGGAGGTCGTGTCGATCCCGGCATCCATGTAGTCGGTGACGGGATGGCGTGCGACCGGGCTCAGCCGGAAGCGATCGCCGCTTCTTCCGGCGCTTCGCGCGGGTGCGGGCTCGCGGAGCGCTCACTCTTGTCGTGTCGCTTCTCCCATTCGCTGCGGAACGCGAACGGGTCGAGACCGACGGCGCGGTCCAGGGCGAGGATCCCGTCCAGATGGTCGATCTCGTGCTGCAGCAGCTCCGCCATCGGGCCCTCGCACTCCATGGAGTGCCCCTTACCCTTGAGGTCCGTGTACTGAACCGTGATGCGGTACGCCCGGTTCACGCGGACCAGGAGCTCCGGGAACGAGAAGCAATCATCCCACACCTCGAAGTCCTCGGAGCCCACGTCGGTGATTTCGGGATTGACGAGCGTCGTGCGCTGGCGCGCCCCGTCCACGTCCATGACGATCATGCGGACCGGCGCGCCGATCTGCGGGGCGGCCAGGGCTCTCCCCATCCCGTACTTCTCCTTGGCCCATTTGAGCGTGTCGCGCAGGTCGTCGGCCACGAGCCGGGCGGCCCCGGACGAGGGTTTCGCGACCAGCTGGCAGCGCTGGCGCAGGATCGGGTCGCCCAGCAGGCGAATGCGTCGTACGGCCATAGGGGGGCCCTAATTCTGGTGTTTTGCCGCCAGAGCGCAACAGTGAATTTGCAATCCCTTGTGCCACAACCTCATACGGTTTGTGGCCGGGGCGCGTTGAGCGGTTATCCTACACTCCCATGCCCCTCGCTGCCGTGGTCCTGGCAGGCGGCCGCTCCGCCCGGATGGGCACGCCCAAGGCGCTGCTCGACTTCCGCGGCGCACCCTTCGTGGTCCGCATCCTCGAGGCGATCGAAGCCCTCGACCTGAAGACGCGCGTGGTCGTGGTCGGGCCTCCGCCCGACGGCACGTCGGTGCGGACGGCCATCGCGGCGCACGATTGCACGGTGGTCGAGAATCCCGACGTCGAGGGTGGACCCATCGCCTCGCTGCGCCGGGCCCTGGATGTGCTGGAAACGCTGCGTCCGCCCGCCGTTCTCGTCTGGCCGGTCGACCTCCCGCACGTACACGTCGCCACAGTGGAGCGGCTGGTGGAGGCCTACCGGCGGCGGCACGCTCCCATCACGCTGCCGACCTTCGCCGGGCGCCGGGGCCACCCCGTGGTCTGGGACGCCAGCCTGTTTCCGGAACTGCGCTCGAGCGTCCCGGCGACTCGGGAAGGCGCCCGGGCGGTGCTCCACGCGCATACCGAGGGGACCATGCTGGTGCCGGTCGATGATCCAGCGGTGACCGATTTCATAAATACGCCGGCCGACTACGAGCGGCTGATCCGGGAGATCAACCGCGACGCATACTGACGGCCGGTGAGGGGTCGATCTTCATACTGACTTCACGATAAATTTTTGAATTAGAGTTCAATTTTCCTGCCGGACTTCCTCCCGAGGCCCCGGCATGGCCGCTGCAGCACCCGGAACACACCCGCACCCACCGACCCGCCGCTCCGCCCACGTGCGCGCCAAGCGCCAGCGGCGGCGCGTCGAGATCCTCCATGCGGCGCTGCGCGCCTTCCGCACCAAGGGCTATCACGCGACCACGCTCGACGACATCGCGCAGCAGCTCGGCGTCCGCAAGACCGCGCTGTACCACTATTTCCCCGACAAGGAAGCACTCCTCCACGCCTGCCATCGTGAGGGACTCGAAGAAGTCGCCGGGATCGTCGCGGCAGCCCGCCGGTGGCCCTCGTTCGCCGAGCAGCTGGCGCACGCGATCCGGGAGCATGTGCGGGTCATGACGGATACGCTCGAGGGCTCATCCCTGGCGTTCGAGGTCTCTGCCCTCTCACACCGGCACCAGGCGGAGGTCATCGCCGCCCGCGACCGCTACGAGCAGGCGCTGCGCGATATGGTCCGCCGCGGGGTCGCCGCCGGCGAGTTCCGCGCGGTCGATCCCAAGCTCGCCGTCTTCGCGATCCTGGGGGCCATCAACTGGGTCGTTCGCTGGTATTCGCCCAGTGGGTCGGTGCTTCCATCGACACTCGGCGCCCACTTCGCCGACCACCTCGTCCGAGGACTCCTGGCACCATGACCACCACTGCGCCCACCCCGACCGCTCCCACCACGCGGCAATTCCCCTCGCGGCCGGCCGCGAGCTTCGCTTTCCGGGACGTCCGGTACGAAAAGGCCGGTGGCATCGCGCGCATCACCATCAATCGGCCACACAACTACAACGCCTATTCCACGGCGGCGCTGGAGGAGCTGGCCACGGCATTCCGCGATGCGAGCTTCGACGATGCGGTCGGGGTGATCGTGCTGACGGGCGCGGGCGATCGTGCGTTCTGCACGGGGGGAGATGTGAAGGAGTACGCCGACGCCTACGTCGCGACTCCGCGCGACTACTGGAAGTACATGGCGTTGTTCCGGGCCTACATCGAGAGCATCCTCAACACCGGCAAGCCGGTGATCGCGCGCATCAACGGCATCGCCGTGGGCGGCGGCAACGAGAGTCAGCTCGCCTGCGATCTCTCCGTGATGGCGCAGCACGCCTACCTGAAACAGGTCGGCACCCACGTCGGCTCGGTGGCCTGCGGCGGCGCCACGCAATGGCTGCCGATCACCATCGGCGACCGGCGGGCCCGCGAGATGCTGCTGCTCAACGAGCCCGTGGGGCCTGAGCGGGCGCTGGCGTGGGGTCTCGTGAGCCGGGTCGTGCCGTCGGTGCGTCAGGGCGATGCATGGATCGAATCGGCGACGCCCGAGCAGATCGCCGCCGCCCAGAAGGGGCGGGACGGCTACCGCATCGACCTGACGCAGCTCGATGCCGCCGTGGACGATCTCGCCCACCGGCTGCTCGAGACCTTCCCGGAATGCACGCGCTACACGAAGCAGCAGACGAATTTCTGGAAGGATCTCGCGTGGCACCAGACCGTGCGGCACGCACAGGACTGGCTGTCGCTGCATTATGCCTCCTGGGAGCCGGTGGAAGGGATGCGCGCCTTCACCGAGAAGCGGCCGGCGCGTTACGCCCTGCTGCGCGAGCGGGCCGCGCAGGGCGGCTCGTCCGAGTCGCCCTGGGGCGCTCCGGTGCGCGACTGCCAGGCATGCGGCGCCACCAACCTCCCGGCCTCCCACACCCACTGCGGTCTGTGCGGCGCACGGCTCTCGTAACGGGCGGCGCGCGCGGTATCGGCCGGGCCGTCGTCGCCGCGCTCGCCGGAGAGGCGTGGGTGGCGTCGCTGGACTGCGACTTCCCCGAAGGGCCGGGAGCGGCGGCGCTGACGTTCAACGGCGACGTGCGCGACAGCGCGGCGGTCGGCGGCGCCGTCGAGCGAATCACCCGGGAGCGGGGCGGGCTCGATTGGGTGGTGTGCGCGGCCGGCATCGTCCGCGACCACGTGAGCTGGAAGATGAGCGACGCCGAATGGGACGACGTGCTCGAGGTGAACCTGAGCGGCGCGTTCCGGACGGTGCGGGCCGCGCTGCCGGCGCTGCGCCGGTCCGCGTCCGGCCGCGTGGTGTTCGTCTCCTCCATCAATGGCTTGCGCGGCAATTTCGGCCAGGCGAACTATGCCGCGGCCAAGGCCGGCCTGGTCGGCCTCGCTCGCTCGCTGGCGAAGGAGCTCGCGCGCGACGGCGTGACCGTGAATGTCGTGGCTCCAGGATTCATCGATACGGGGATGACCCGCGCGCTGCCGCAGGAAGTCCGCGCGGGCGCGGTGGCCCGCACGCCGCTGGGCCGCGTGGGCGCACCCGAAGAGGTCGGGGCGCTCGTGCGATTCCTGTGCGGTGATTCCGCGGGATTCATCACCGGTGCGGTAGTACCGATCGACGGGGGCCAACTGCTGGGAGGCCAACCGCTAGAAGGAGCAAGCGAGCGATGACGGTCGCGGCCACGACGGAAACGGGCATCGGGCGAATCGAGCTGAATCGCCCGCCGCTCAACATCCTGACGCGTGACGTGCTGCGGGACCTACACACCGAGCTGCGCCGCCTGGCCGAGCAGGCCGACCTGCGGGTGCTGCTGCTGACCGCCGCGGGCGATCACTTCTCGGCGGGCGCGGACGTCGGCGAGCACCTGCCCCCGCATCATCTGAGCCTGATCCCGGACTTTCTCGAGACCGTCGCGGCGCTGGATGCTTTCCCGGTCCCGGTGATCGCAGCGGTCCGCGGCAAGTGTCTCGGCGGCGGATTCGAGCTGGTGCAGGCGGTGGACCTGATCGTCGCGGGCGCGGGGGCGGGCTTCGGTCAGCCGGAGATCGCACTCGGCGTCTTTCCACCGGTCGCCTGCGTGCTGCTCCCCGAGCGGCTTCCACCCGCGGTGGCTGCCCGCCTCATCTACCACGGCGACCCCATGTCCGCGGTCGAGGCCGAGCGCTGGGGCTTCGTCACGCGGGTCGTGCCGGACGAAGAGGTGGACCGGGCGGCGCTGGAAGAAGCGCGGCGTCTCGCGCGCCACAGCGCCGTGGCGCTGCGGGCGGCGAAGCACGCGCTGCGCGGCGCCGGCGCCGAGGCCCGTCGCGCGGCGCTGCGGGCGGCCGGTCACGTATACCTGCACGAGTTGATGGAGTCGCACGATGCGGTCGAGGGACTGCGGGCCTTCACCGAGAAGCGGCGGCCGGTCTGGAGGCACACATGACCGCGATCTTCCCCGAGTGGCGTGGCAAGCCGCTGGACGAAATGCTGTTCCAGTGCCGCGAGCTGGTGGAGGACACCGATTTCCCGACGGTGCGCCGCTGGCGCGAGGGCGGCGGAAAGGTCGTGGGGCATTTCCAGGTCTATTTCCCCGAGGAGATCGCGCACGCCGCCGGGATGCTGCCGTTCAAGGTGCGCGGCGCACCGGTCGAGCCGACGCAGGCCGATTCCCGCTTCGGCTCCTACCTCTGCTCGATCATCAAGACGTCGCTCGAGCTCGCGCTGTCGGGGCGGGTCCCGCTCGAGCTGTTCGTGACCCACCCGATCTGCGACGCCGCGCGCAACCTGGCAGGCGTGTGGGGGCGCAACGTTTCCTATCCCTGCCGGATTCTCTACCTGCCGCAGAACCCGAACTCGGGGTTCGCGGCCCGGTATCTGCGCGACGAGTACGACCGGATGCGTCGCCTCTGCGCCGAAATCGCGGGGCGTGAGATCGGCGATGGCGACCTGCGGCGCTCGATCGGCGTGTTCAACGAGAACCGCGCCCTGCTGCGACGGCTCTACGTGCTGAAGCGGGAGAGCCCGTGGCTCGTGCCGGCCGACGAGGCCTACGTCCTCGTGGCGGTCGGCGGGCTCGTGCCGCGCGAGGAGCACAACGAGCTGCTCCGCACCGTGCTTCCGCTGCTCGAAGGGCGGTCGCTCCCGCGGCGGGACAAGATCCGCGTGATCCTGGAGGGGGGGTTCTGCGAGCAGCCGCCGCTCGATCTGCTGCGCGCGATCGCGCGCTCCTGCTACGTGGTCGACGACGACCTGCTCATCGGGATGCGCTGGCTGATCGAGGATGTCCCCGGCGACGGCGATCCGCTGCAGGCCCTGGCGGACAGTTACATCACACGCTCGGCGCACAGCCCCGTGCAGCACGACCTCACCAAGCCGAAGGACCGCATGCTGCTCGAGCGGCTGGATCGCGCGGATGCCCAGGCCGCGATCCTGATGGCGGCAAAGATGTGCGAGCCGGGTCTCGAGGAGCTGGTGGTGCACACGCGCGCGCTCGACGGACGGGGGGTCCGCTACTTCGTGAGCGAATTCGAGGAAAACATGACGAGCTTCGACTCGCTGGAAATCCAGCTCGAGACGTTCGTCGAGAACCTGGTATTCGACTGAGGCGACCATGGCGGACGGGACGAAGGACACCGGTATCGTGGGCCGCGGCAACGAAGCGGGCGCTCGTCTGTTCCGTCAGTGGTTCGAGGGACTGACGGCGGCTGCGGAGGAGGGCCGGGGCGGCGCCTACGTGTTCGTCATGGGCAGCCTGTGCGAGCTGCTCCGCGTATTCGACTTCCCGGTCGTGTTCCCGGAGATCAACTCGCTGCAGGCGGCGGTGCGACGCGTGGCCGCCGAGTACCTGAACGAGGCCGAGAACTACGGCTACTCCCCCGACATCTGCGGCTACGTGAAGGCGGACGTGGCGACGCAGCTGCGCGGCGGTGCGCACCCGATGGGGAAGATCCCGAAGCCCGCGCTCGCCGTCGCGACCAACGCGTGCAACACGTACATCAAGTGGGGCGAGATCTGGGAGCGGATGTACGGGATGCCGTTGTTCACGCTCGACATACCGGGGTCGCGCGGCGCGGGTCTCGCCTCGACGCGAGGAGGCGAGGACTTCGAGCGCGACCGCCGCTACGTCGCTGCGCAGCTGGAAGAGCTGATCACCCTGTGCGAACGGGTGTCGGGACGGAAGTTCGACATCGACCGGCTGCGCGAGCACCTCGGCTGGGCCAACGAGCTGAACGTGGGGTGGCAGCGGGTGCTGGAGCTGAACCGGAGCCGGCCCGCCGTGTTCAACGCACTCTCCGACGGGACGATCTACCTGGGCGTCGCGAACGGCTTCCGCGGCGCCCCCGAGGGCGCGGCGTTCTTCCGCGAGCTGGTCGAGGAGATGACACACAAGGCCGAGCGGGCGATCGGGACGCCGATCGAGGAAAAGTGGCGGCTGATCTTCGTGGGCGTGCCCTGCTATCCCATTTTCCGCCGCTTCTCCGAGCTGTTCAGCGACTGGGGCGGCGTATTCGTCAACTCGACCTACCTCTGGTTCGCCTCGGGCGGCGCGAACCTCGGCTTTACCTACGACCTGCGGCGCCCGCTCGAGAGCCTCGCCGAGGGCGTGCTGCTCGGCGTGCGCGACGCGATGGACAGCATGTTCTTCCAGACCCAGGCGCTGGTCAAGATGATCGACGACTACGCCGTGGACGGCATCGTCTTCCACCCCATCAAGAGCTGCCGGACCGTGTCCACCGGGCTCGCGGACACCCGCCGCGCGCTCATGGCGAGCCGTGACATTCCCAGTCTGTTCGTGGAATCCGACATGATGGACAAACGCGTGGTGTCGGAGGCCCAGATGAAGAACCGGATCGACGCCTTCTTCGAGGGACTCGCGGCGCGGCGCCACCAGGCGGCCGCGACGCCGGCATAACGGAGGACGAATGGCGTACGCGGCGGGCGTGGACGTCGGCTCCACCCAGACCAAGGCGATCCTGATCGACGAAGCCCGGACGATCGTGGGCCGCGCCCTGACCGACACGGGCGCCAACGTCATGCGCGCGGCGGAGAACGCCTTCCACCAGGCGCTGACCGACGGCGGCATCCCCGAAGAACAGGTGGAGTTCATCGTGGGGACGGGGTACGGGCGCTACAAGGTCACCTTCGGCAACACGCAGGTCACCGAAATCAGCTGTCACGCCCGCGGCGCAGTCCAGCTGTTTCCGCGCACGCGCACTGTGCTCGACATGGGCGGGCAGGACACCAAGGCGATCCGGGTCCACCCCACCGGCGAGATCGTGGATTTCTGCATGAACGACAAATGCGCCGCCGGCACCGGACGCTTCCTCGGCGCGGCGGCCGTCGCGCTCGATCTCCCGCTGGCCGAGCTGGGCCCCACGGCGCTGCGCGGCGAGCGGGCGGTGAAGATCAGCACGACCTGCACCGTGTTCGCCGAGTCCGAAGTGCTCTCGTGGCTCGGCAAGGGAAAGAAGATCGAGGACATCCTGCTCGGCGTGCACGAGTCGATCGCCGCCCGCTCGATCGGCCTCCTGCGGCGGGTCGGGATCGAGGAGCAGGTGACCTTCACCGGTGGGGTGACCAGAAACCAGGCGATGGTCGAGACGCTGAACAAGCGCCTGGGACTTCGCGTGAACGTCAGCGAGGAATCCCACTATATCGGCGCGCTCGGCGCCGCGCTGTTCGCGCTCGACCGGATCGTGTCGGCCCGGGCGCCGACACCCGCGAAGGGGGTCGCATGACCTGCACCGCCGGTCTCGACATCGGGTCGACCTACACCAAGGCCGTCATCGTGCGGGAGGACGGTGCGATCGCCGGCCGCGGCATGGAGCCGACCGGGTTCAAACTGGCCCAGGCCGCGGACCGGGCCATGACGCGGGCGCTCGACGAGGCCGGCATCGCCCGCGAAGGGGTCGCCTATCTGGTCACCACCGGGTTCGGCCGCCACCAGGCCGGCATCGGCGACGTCTCCGTCACCGATCTCACCGCTGCCGCGCGGGGCGCCGCGCACTTCTTCCCCAACACGCGCACCATCCTCGACGTCGGCGGCCAGACCATGAAGGCGAGCCGTCTCGGGGCCGACTCGAAGGTCGCGAGCTTCCGCCTGAACGACAAATGCGCCGCCGGCACGGGGGCGTTTCTCGAGAAGACGGCCCGCTACATGGGCTACCGCACGGAGGAGATCGGCCCGCTCGTCGCCACCTCGAAGGCGCCCGTCTCCATCTCGGGGGTGTGCGCGGTGTTCGCCGAATCCGAGGTCATCAACCAGCTCTCCGAGGGCGCGGCGCCCGCCGATATCATGCACGGGGCCATCGTCTCGCTGGTGGATCGTTCCATCCAGCTCATGAAGCGGGTGCGGATGGAGCCGGAGTTCACCCTGGTCGGCGGGATCCTGCGCTTCGAGCGGATGATCCGCGTGGTGGAGGCGGCACTCGGCACGACCGTCAACGTCCTCCCGGGCGATCTCGTGCAGTACACCTCGGCGTTCGGCGCAGCGCTGCTCGGGCAACGTCGCCTGCGCAAGCTGGCGGCCGAGGGCACCGCGCGTGCCGGGTGATCGCTGGGAGCGGCGCTTCGTCGCCGACCCGGAGCGCGCCCGCGAAGCGGTCGAGCTGTACCGGCAGGCCGGCTTCGAGGTCCGCGTGGAGCCGGGGCTCCCCGACGAGCTGCGCGAAGAATGCGAGTCGTGCTGGCTGGTGAAGGCCGGCTACTTCCAGGTCATCTACACGCGCCGCGTTGCAGAGGAGGACCGATGAAGGCCGCCGTGTTTCACGGAAATGGAAATCAGCTTCGGATCGAGGAAATGCCCGTCCCGGAGCCGAAGGCGGGGGAGATCCTGCTGCGGGTGGCGGCGTGTGGTCTGTGCCACACTGACCTGCACTATCTCGACCACGGCATCGCCACGTTCAAGTCTCCGCCCATCATCCTGGGGCACGAGGCGGCCGGCACCGTCGAACGCCTCGGCCCCGGAGTGGACAGTTTCACCGGAGGGGAGCGCGTCCTCGTGCCCTCTGTCTGGGCGTGCGGGCAGTGCCGCTTCTGCCGCACCGGACGGGAAAACCTCTGCAC
>DATGDE010000270.1:0-1975 GCA_035311125.1 Gemmatimonadales bacterium | reverse complement strand
TGTCCCGGGCGGGTGCCGCGGCCAAGCAGGCCGTCCCGACTCCTGTTCCCCAGGGAGAGGGAGGATCGGCCATCCAGCCCGCTGCAGGCGTCCCGGAAGGCTTCGGAGACCCGGCCCCCGCGGGGGGGCGGCCGGAAACCTCCTGCCCCTTTTGTGGCGCGGCCATCGACGGCCTCCATCCGTATTGCCCCCATTGCGGTCGACGGTTGTCGGCTCCCGGCTCCGGACCGGCGTGCGCCCGGTGCGGCTCCCCGATCGGCCGGGCGACCCGGTTCTGCGCCACCTGTGGCGCGACGCTCGATGTCGAGGCCGGCCTCGCCCGTCCTTCCCAGCACCCGGCCCCCCGCACCGAGTTCCTGTTCCGCCTGCTGTTGCAGGACGAGGGTGAGCGCCCGCTCGAGACGTACGAAAGCCGGCGCATCGACACCACGATCGGGCGCGTGGAGGGCGACGTGCGGTTCCCCGACGATCCGTTCCTCTCGCCGCTGCACGCCAAGCTGTCGTGGGAGGACGACCGGCTGGTGGTGCGCGACCTGGGCAGCCGCAACGGGACGTGGGTGTTTCTGGAAGCGCCCTATCGCCTCGCCGACGGCGACCTGCTGCTGATCGGATCGCAGGTGATGCGGTTCCGCCGGCTGGGGTACCCCGGGCCGTTCGCTCCCGAGGCGGACGCGACCAAGCGGATGGGCAGCCTCACCCCGGCGGCGGACATCGCCTCGCTCACCCAGCTGCGCGCCGACGGCAGCTCGCGCGACGTGATCCAGCTGTCGCCGGGGCGGGACGTGCAGATCGGCCGCGAGCAGGGGGACTGGGTGTTCCCGTACGATCCCTCGATGAGCAGCCAGCACGCGCTGGTGCGCTCGGAGGACGCCGACTTCGTCGTCGTGGACGCCGGGAGCCGCAACGGCATCGCGGTGGCGGCGCGGGGCGCCATACCTGTGAAGGACGGCTCGCGCGTCCTGGTGGGCGACAAGCTGCTGCGTATCGAGATCCCGTGAAGATCTGCCCGGTGTGCTCTCGGGAGTACTCGGACGAGATCCGGTTCTGCCAGGACGACGGCACGACGCTGCGGGCGTCCGCCCCCGCGGCGAGTCTCGTGGGCCAGGTGATCGCCGACCGCTACCACGTGATCAAGAAGCTGGGCGAGGGCGGAATGGGGCAGGTCTATCTCGCCGAGCACGTGAAGATGGGGCGCCGCAGCGCCATCAAGGTGATGAGCCCGGCGATGATCCACGACCCCGACGCCATCGCGCGGTTCAACCGCGAGGCGTCGAACGCCAGCCGGATCACGCATCCCAACGTCTGCGCCGTCTACGATTTCGGCGAGACGCCCGAGGGGCTGATCTACCTCGCGATGGAATTCGTGGAGGGCGTGCCGCTCACCGACTTGATCGAGCAGAAGGGCGCGCTGCCGCTCGTCCGGGCGACGGCGATCTTCAAGCAGACCGCCGATGCGCTGCAGGCGGCGCACGATCTGGGGATCGTGCACCGCGACCTGAAGCCCGACAACATCATGGTGGCGCGCGGGCGCGACGGCTCGGACGTCGTCAAGGTGGTGGACTTCGGGATCGCCAAGGCGGTGGGGGGCGACGAAACCGGACAGAAGGTCACGAAGACCGGGCTGGTGGTGGGCACGCCGGAGTTCATGAGCCCCGAGCAGCTCTCCGGCGACAAGGTGGACGGCCGCAGCGATCTGTACTCCCTGGCGCTGGTCTACTTCCGGATGCTCACGGGGCAGCTGCCGTTCCTGGCCGACTCGGTACAGGAGACCATGATCAAGCGCCTCACCGACGAGCCGGAGAAGCTCGCGGCGGCGCGACCCGATCTCTCCTTCCCCGAGGGGCTGCAGCAGGTGCTGGACACGGCGCTGGCCCGCACGCCGGCGAACCGCTACCAGACGGTGGCGAAGTTCGCCGAGGACGTGGTCGGCGTCGTGCAGCTGCGGCGCGGCAGCCACGGCGCGACGCCGGCGACG
>DATGDE010000269.1:0-2551 GCA_035311125.1 Gemmatimonadales bacterium | reverse complement strand
CGACCATCTCGCCGCCCTCGAGATACTGCCGGAACAGGGGATGCTGCTTCAGCCGCTGCAACAGCACGTGGACGTCGAGCGCGGCATCGTGATAGTCGAGGCCGACCACGATGCCCAGCGCCAGGAGATGCGGCTCGAGCGGATAGCAGAAGCTGCCGCCGAATGCGTCGGAGGGCAGCGGCCAGCCCATGGTGTGAATGACGCGGTCGAGCGGCCGTTTCGTTTCCCAGATCTCCTTCACGCCGAGCGCGAAAATCTGCGGATTCTGCGAGTCGACACGCTGCCACTCGAGCCATGCCTGCGACAGCATGCCGCGCGTGCCTTCGGAGAGTGCGGTGACCTTCGCGGTGAGATCGTTCGGCGCCTGATAGGACGGGAGCTGCTGCCCATCACGCCCCAGACCCGTAGCCTGGGTACGTACGCCCGCCACACGGTTGCCGTCGGTGAGCAACGCCGCCGCTGGAAACCCGGTGAAGACGTTCACGCCCAGCTCTTCCGCCTTGTGCCCCAGCCAGCGCACGATCTCACAGATCGAGGCGAGGTAGCAGCCGTGGTTCTTCATGGTCGGCGGCGTCACGGGGAACCGCACCTGACCGCCGGAGGTGAGCAGGTAGACGGCTTCCTGTGTCACCGGGCCGCGGAACGGGAAATCGGCGTCCTTCAGATTGGGGAACAGCTCGCGCAGCGCGCGCGGGTTGACTACCGCACCCGAGAGCGAATGCTCCCCCAGCGACTCGGCCTTCTCGAGCACGCCGATGTTCAGCTCGCCTACGCCCGGATCGGTCTTGGCGAGACGCGCCAGCTCGATCGCTCCTGCCAGTCCCGCCGGCCCCGCCCCGACGAACAGCACGTCGAGCTCCATGCGGTCGCCGGCGCCCTCGGCGCCGTCTTTCAGTAGGAGCCGCTCGAGCGGGAGCGCCGGCTGGTACTGGGATGGAATCATGGTCTGGCTGATGGCTGATGGCCGATAGCTGATAGCACCTTACCCATTCAGCTTCCTTATCTCCTCCGTGAGCTTCGGCACGATCTCGAACAAGTCCCCCACGATCCCGTAGTCCGCCACCTTGAAGATCGGGGCATCCTTGTCCTTGTTGATTGCGACGATGACCTTCGCGGTGCGCATGCCCGCGAGGTGCTGGATCGCCCCCGAGATGCCGACGGCGACGTACAGCGTCGGGCTCACCGTCTTCCCCGTCTGCCCCACCTGATCGCCGTGCGGCCGCCAGCCGGCGTCCACCACGGCGCGGGACGCGCCCACCGCCGCCTTTCCACCGAACGCCTGCGCCAGATCCTCGAGCAGCTTGAAGTTCGCCGGCTCCTTCAAGCCCCGCCCTCCCGACACCACGATGGGCGCCTCGGCGACGTCGAGCGCGCCGCCTGCCGCGGCCTTGATGCCCTTCACCACGACGCGACCGCCGTCTCCCCCGACGGCCTGAGTCTCCGCCGCTCCCGCCTTGGGCCGCTCGACCGGTGTGAACACGTTGGGCCGCAGCGACACCACGGCCGAAGCCGCCGTCACCTTCACCTTGAGCATCGCTTTCCCGGCATAGATCGGTCGCGTGACGATGACCGCCCCGCCTTCGACTGCGACGTCGGTGACGTCGGCCGCGAGCGGGACGCCGAGTTTCGCAGCCACGCGCGGAGCCAGGTCCTTCCCTTGCGCGCTCGCGGCGAGGACGACGGCGCCGTAGCCGCCCGCCTTGGCGCGCTCGGCTGCGGCTCGCGCGTATCCTTCCGGAGCGTACTGGGCGAAACCCCCGTTTGTAGCGGTGATCACCTTGTCAGCGCCGAATCGCCCCGCGGCATCGGTGCCGGAGACGGCCCCGGCGCCGAGGACCAGCGCGTGCACCTCGCCTCCCAGGGCATCGGCCAGGCGCCGGGCCCCCGTCACCACCTCGTGGCTGATCTTGCGCAACGCTCCGTCGCGCTGTTCCAGCACTGCGAGCACGTGGCTCATAGCACCTTCGCTTCTTCGCGCAGCAGCTGCAGCAGTGCCGGCACCGCGGCCGCCCCTTCACCGACGATGCGACCCTCCTTGCGCTCTGGAGGGAGCGTCATCGCCATGATCTCGAGGCCAGGCGCGCCGAGCGCCGCCGGCTTGACCTCGAGCGGCTTCTTCTTCGCGGCCATGATCCCCTTGAGCGCCGGGTAGCGCGGCTCGTTCAATCCCTTGTCGACCGTGAGGACGGCGGGCAGCGGGAACGTCACTTCCTCCATCCCTCCTTCGACCTCGCGCTCGGCCGTACCCGTGGCCCCTGCCAGGTCGAGATGAGCGACGCAGGTGGCGCAGGGGAGATCGAGCAGGTCCGCCACCATCGGGCCGACCTGATGGTTGGAGTCGTCGATCGCCACCTTGCCGAAGAGAATCAGGTCGAAGCCGCCGCCCTTGAGCTCGGCGGCGAGCGCGCGCGCCACGGCGAGGCCGTCCGCCGGTACGCTGGCCGCCTCGAGCAGCACGCCGCGGTCGGCCCCCATGGCGAGGGCCGTGCGGATGGTCTCCTGCGCCGTCTGAGGGCCGCAGGCGATCACCACCACCTCGCCCGCGCCCGCC
>DATGDE010000268.1:0-3326 GCA_035311125.1 Gemmatimonadales bacterium | reverse complement strand
CGATCTTCCTCCGGAGTTCGAACTCCAGAGAGTGCGCCGCACCAGTATCGGGCTGGGCTTACGATACGGGTCCTGAAACTCAACGGCCCGGGGCTCTATCGCCCCGGGCCGTGTTTCTCCAGATCCAGCGTCCGCCTATTCGCCCGTCATCATTCTCCGTCGCAACAGATTGAGCCGCCGCTTGAGCGAGCCATCGTACACCCGGTCACCGACGCGGACCACCACGCCGCCCAGGATGCGCGGGTCGGGACGGAAGTGCGCCCGCACCTCCTTGCCGAGCACCTGGCCGAGCCGCTCCACGATGCGCCGCTGCAGCGCGTCATCGGCGGGAGTGGCGAGGGTCACCCCCGCGTGTACCCGGTTCTCCTTCAGATCCACCAGTCCCTGATACTCCTGCGCGATCTCCCCCAGCAGCCCCTGGCGACCGCGCCGGACCACCGCCTGGAGAAACCGCACGAACTGCACCGGGGCCTCCCCTTCCAGCGCCGCGGCGAGGATATGGGCTTTCACGGCCTTGGCCACCCGCGGCGAGTCGAGCACCACGGCGATCGACTCGTCCGACTGGATGGCGCCGGCGAGCGCGTCCATCAGCCGGCCGAAGAGATCCGTCTGGCCGAGTTGCTGGGCGGCCGTGAGCAGCGCCTCCGCATAGTTGCGGGCGACAGTCGTGCTCTTCAATGGCGCTCGAGCGTCGTCAGATAGTCGAGGACCAGCCGGCGGTTGGCGTCACTGTCGAGATTCGACTCGACCAGCTTCGACGCGGCGGCGATCGAGAGATCGACGGCCTCGCGCCGCAGCGCCAGGATCGCCTTCTCCTTTTCCCCCTCGATGTCGCGCCGCGCCCGTTCCAGCAGCTGCTCCTGCTCCTCGCGCGTCTTGGCCAGCAGCTGCTCGCGCTCCTTCTGCGACACGGCCTTGGCGCCGGCGAGGATGTCCTGGGCCTCGGCCCGCGCCTGGGCGAGCGCCTGACGGTGCTCCTCCAGGAGCCGGGCGGCCTCTGCGTTGGCCTGCTCCGCGCTGGCCAGCTGCTTCGCGATGCGCGCCTCGCGCTCCTCGACCATCCTGAGCAGCGTGGGCCACCCGAACCGCCACAGCACCGCGACCAGCAGGCCGAAGATGACCAGCGTCCAGAACATCATCCCCGTGTTGATGCTGAACGGGGTGAATTCCTGAGCCGCTTCTCCCGCCGGCTCCTGCAGCAGCAGCAACAGGACGGGCATCACGCCATCAGCTTGAAGAGCAGCGCGAACACGAGGGCGGCGAGTCCCACGCCCTCGACCAGCGCCGCGGTGAGGATCATGGCGCCGCGAATGTCGGCCGAGGCCTGCGGCTGGCGTGCGATCGCCTCCACGGCCCGGCCGCCGATCTGGCCGATGCCGATGCCGACCCCGATGACCGCGAGCCCGAGCCCGATGCCCGCGCCGAGCAGCGCGTTGGTGTTCTTGGCGGCGGCCACCGTGTCGGAGGCGGCCTGGAGCAGCAGCAGCGTGTTCACCATGTCAATCCTCGAAGAAAGTGGGACCGGTTGCGGTCAATGCGCGTGCTGCATCATCCCGATGAACACCGACGTCAGCAGCGCGAAGATATACGCCTGCAGGAAGGCCACCAGCAGCTCGAGCAGCATCATGAACAGCACGAACGCCACCGAGCCGGCGGCCACCGCCCAGTTGGTGAAGATGAAGATCAGGCCGAGCAACGACAGGATCACGAAGTGCCCCGCCGTCATGTTGGCGAACAACCGCAGGCACAGCGCGAACGGCTTCACGAGCTTCGAGATGAGCTCGATCGGCGTCATGATCCCCGCCATGAGCACCGCCCCGAAGCCCTTCATGCCCGGGGGCACGAACACGATCGTCTTCAGGTAGCCCTTGGGCCCGAGCGCGAAGAATCCCGAGATCTCGGTGATCAGGAACGTCAGGATGGCGAGCGTTCCCGTCACCACGAGGTTCCCGGTGGGCGTGGCGCCCCACGGGAAGAGACCCAGCAGGTTGCAGTAGAGGACGAAAAAGAAGAGCGTGAGGATGTAGGGCGCGAACTTGGCGCCGTTGTGCCCGATGTTGGTCACGGCGATGTCGTCGCGCACGAACAGCGTAATCGCCTCGACCGCGCCGCCGAACCCGTGCGGGGCCTTGCCCTCGCGGTGGCGCCGCTCGGTCTGGCGTCCGGCGTACCACACCGTGAAGAAGATCGCGACCGCCGCAACCACCATGAACACAACGTGGCGAGTCGGCGAAACGTCCACGCCGAACAGGTACCACCCGGTCGGGAGCCGCTTCTCGCCGAAAAATGGCAGTTCGATCACATGGCTGTCGGCCGTGTGGCGGAAAATCATGGCGCCGATATCGGGAGCTTGCATCATTTCAGGAACCTGATCTCCACGAACAGGAGCGGCAACAACACCCCCAGGAATCCCAGCATCGTCGCCATGAGCGGCAGGGCGGCGCGATGCGTAGCCGAAACGGCGAGCAAGGTCCCGAGCGCCAGGGCGCGAATCCCCATCCCGCCGAGCCAGCGAGCCATGAATTCGGGGTTTGGCGCATTCATCGCCGGCCGCAACAACGCCACCGCCGCCAGCTGCGCCACGAACGCCACAGCGCCCCCGATCAGCGCACCCCCCCGCCCCACCCAGCCGACCACCACCACCAACAGCAGCCCGACAATCACCAGCAGGGCGAGCGGCTTCACCGCTCCCCGCTCCTCGTTCCCTTTCGCTTCTTGTCCGCTTCGGATTCCCGGGTTACGCGGTAGTAGATACTCATGAAACCGCCGAAGCCGCCCAGGAACCCACCCGCGATCGCAAACAGCGGCCGCGTGTGCAGCCAGCCGTCCACCAGCCACCCGAGCGCCCCGAACCCGAGAATCGCAAAGGCGAAACCGAAGCCCATCGCGACATATTCGTAGCCCTGGCCGTAGCTGCGCGCTTCGTCGTTCCGGTCGTCAGGTGCCATCGAGACGCGCGAAAGCTACGCGCTTGTGAAATTTTTCGCAAGCAAAGCCCCCAGGGTGCAACTTTATGTGGCACTTGGGAGTACGATGTGATATCCTACGCACTCCATGACCACGACTCCCCGCCCTGCCCCCACTTCCTCCGCGTCCGCATCGCCGGGCGACGTCGAGATGCTCGAGCGGCTCGCCGCGGGCCGCCGCGCCCTGGTCGACCAGGTGGCGCAGCGCATCATCGGCCAGCGCGACGTGGTGGACGGCATCCTCACCGCCGTCTTCTCGGGGGGGCACGCGCTGCTGGTGGGTGTGCCGGGGCTCGCCAAAACCCTCATGGTGCAGACGGTGGCGGAGGCGCTCGAGCTCAAGTTCTCGCGCATCCAGTT
>DATGDE010000267.1:0-5327 GCA_035311125.1 Gemmatimonadales bacterium | reverse complement strand
ATCGCTCGATCCTGGCAAGGGTCCGGTCGCCACCATTCTGGTGCGGACCGGGACGCTCAGGGTCGGCGACGACTTCATCTGCGGCCAGTTCTCGGGCCGCGTGCGGGCCATGTTCGACGAGCGCGGCCAGAACGTGCCGGCGGCCGGACCGTCGACCCCGGTGCAGATCCTCGGGTTCGAGGGGGTGCCGGAAGCCGGGGACACCTTCCAGGCGGTCAAGGATGCGAGCGTGGCGCGCGATATTGCGCAGAAGCGCCAGCGCCTCGAGCGCGAGGCGCAGCACCGCCGCACCAGCCGCGTGAAGACGCTCGAGGATTTCATGGCCGAGCGCGCCGCCGGCGGGGCGGCGTCCCTGCGCGTCATCATCAAGGCCGACCAGGGCGGGCCGGCCGAGGCGCTGGCGGACGCCCTCGGACAGCTATCCACCGCCGAGGTGAAGGTGGACGTCGTGCACCGCGGCGTCGGCTCGATCACCGATTCCGACGTGCTGCTCGCCAAGGCCTCGGGCGCGATCATCATCGGCTTCCACGTGCGCCCCGACTCCAACGCGCGTGCCTCGGCGGAGCGGGAGCGGGTGGAGATCCGGACCTATCGCATCATCTACGAGGCGGTGGACGAGGTGAAGGCGGCGATGGAAGGGCTGCTCGCACCCGAGAAGAAGGAAGTCGTGCTGGGCGAGGCCGAGGTCCGTCAGCTCTTCAAGGTGGCCAAGGTCGGCACCATCGCCGGCAGCTTCGTGCGCAGCGGCATCATTCCGCGCACCGGGCGCGTGCGGGTGGTCCGGAGCGGCGTCGAAGTGTACGACGGCACGCTGGCGTCGCTGAAACGGTTCAAGGACGACGTCCGCGAGGTCCGCGAGGGCTTCGAGTGCGGCATCGGCGTCGAGAATTTCAACGACATCAAGGTCGGCGACCTGATCGAGGCGTATCGCATCGAGGAAATCGCCCGCTCGCTCGACGCCGGAGCCGGCGCGGGAGGGGCGGCCCGGGGAGCGTGAGCCGTGATCGTCGGACTCATCACCTGGGAGCTGCACCTGGATGCGTGCCACTCCCTCAAGGAGAAGCGGCACATCGTGAAGAGCCTCAAGGATCGCCTGCATCAGCGGTTCAACGTGTCGGCGGCCGAAACGGATCATCATGATCTGTGGCAGCGGGCGGAGCTGTCGGCGGCCGTCGTGAGCACGGATCGGAACCACGCCGAGCAGGTGCTGCGGGAGGCCGATCGGCTGGTCGAGGGGGCGAACGGGGCGCGCATCGTCGACTCGAGCACGAGCTACCTCTGACATGCGCACTCCGAGCCATCGCCCCGAGCGCCTCGCGGAGCTGATCCGCCACACCGTCGCGGAGTTTCTCACGGGCGACGTGCGCGATCCCCGTATCGGCTTCGTGACGGTCACCGGCGTCGTGGTGACGCCGGACCTGTCCCATGCTACCGTGTCGGTGAGCGTGATGGGTGTGGAGGAGGAGAAGGCGCGCAGCCTCGAGGGGCTGGCGAGCGCTGCCGGATACCTGCGCACGAATCTGTCGAAGCAGCTACGGCTCCGCACCAGTCCGGAGCTGCACTTCCGCCTCGATCGGGGTCTGGAGCATGCGCAGCACATCGACCGGATGTTGAAGGAGCTGAAGGAGTCGGACGACTGATCGACGGGGGAGGCGTGCTGCTCGTCGCCAAGACCGCCGGCCCGACTTCGCACGATGTGGTGGACGTCGTCCGGCGTGCGCTCGGCGTGCGCCGCGTGGGACATCTGGGGACGCTCGACCCGTTCGCCGACGGGTTGCTGGTACTGGTCGTGGGACGGGCGACGCGGCTGGCGCAGTTCGCGTCGGGGTGGCGCAAGGAGTACCGCGGCACCATGCGGTTGGGCGCCGCCACCACTACCGACGACGTCACGGGCGCTACAGTGGCCACGAGCGATGTCTGGCGGGCGCTGGACCGTGCCGCGGTCGAAGCGGCGCTGGCCGGCCACACGGGACCGGCGTGGCAGCGTCCCCCGGCGCATTCCGCGGTGAAGGTCGCCGGCGAGCGGGCCTACCGGCGGGCGCGACGCGGCGAGACCGTCGAGCTCGCGTCCCGGCCGGTCGACATCGAGACGCTGGTGCTCGAGGACTGGACGCCGCCCGACCTGCGGTTCCGCGCCATCGTGAGCGCGGGAACCTACGTCCGCAGTATCGCCCGGGACGTGGGAGAGACGCTCGGCTGCGGCGCTCACCTGGTGGCGCTGACGCGTACCGCCGTGGGGCCGTTCCGCCTGGAGGACGCCCGGGTGGCGGAGACGGTGACGGCGGCAGATCTGCGTCCCGCGGCGCTGCTCGTCGGGTCGCTCCCGAGCCGGGAGCTCGACGAGGCGGAGCGGGCGGCGGTGATCCACGGCCGCACGATTCCGGCGCGGGAGGCTGACGGCGCGCAGGTGGCCTTGCTGCACGCGGGCCAGCTCGTGGCGGTGGCGGAAGCGATGGGCGGAATGCTGAAGCCGCGGGTTGTGGTAGTCGAGTGAGCGCGGTCGTCACGGTCGGCACGTTCGACGGGGTGCATCGCGGTCATCAGGCGGTGCTCGCCGAGATCGTCGAGCGGGCGCAGCGGCGCGGGACCGAGAGCGTGGTGGTCACGTTCGATCCCCATCCGCTCGCCGTGGTGAATCCGGCGGCCGCGCCGCGCCTCCTGACGCTGCCGGCAGAGCGGCAGCGGCTGCTCGTGTCGAGCGGCGTGGATCGGGTCGTGACGCTGCCGTTCACGCCCGAGCTGGCTCGGCTGGGGCCGGAAGAGTTCGTGCGCGACGTGCTGCGGCTCCAGGTCGGGATGGACGAGCTGGTGCTGGGGCACGATCATGCGTTCGGCCGGGGTCGCGCGGGCGGCGTGGACGTGGTACGTCGCATCGGCGCCGCTGACGGCTTCCGGGTGGATGTCGTGGATGCCGTGCGCGAGGATGGGCAGCCGATCTCGTCGACGCTGATCCGCGCCGCCGTGGCCCACGGGGATCTCGCGCTGGCCGCCCGCTGGCTCGGGCGGCCCCACGCGGCGCTGGGGCAGGTCACGCGGGGGGCGGGACGGGGGCGGACGATCGGCGTGCCGACGATCAACCTCCCGGTGCCCGACGGGCGCAAGCTGCTCCCCCCCGACGGGGTATACGCCGTGTGGGTGACGGTCGAGGGACGGGGGACGGGAGACGAGGGACGAGACCGCTACGGTGGTATGATGAACCAGGGACCGCGGCCCACGTTCGGCGTGGCCGAGCGCGGGCTGGAGGTTCACCTGTTCGACTTCGCCGGCGACCTGTACGGCGAAACGGTGTTGGTGGAGTGGGTGCGCCGCCTGCGTGACGTGCAGGTGTTCCCCTCGCGCGAGGCGCTGGTGGAGCAGCTGGCCCGTGATGCGGCGGCGGCGCGCGAGACTCTTGAGCGAGCGAGTGTCGGATGAGCGGGATTCGTGGTCGCATCGTGACGATCGTCGGGTTGCTTCTGGTGTCCATTTGGTTCCTGCTGCCGAAGAACGTGACGCAGCGCGTGCCCGATCGCGAAACGGGCCGGATGAAGGACACGACGGTCCGGCGGGTACCCATCAACCTCGGTCTCGACCTCCAGGGCGGGATTCACCTCGCGCTGGAAGTCGACCAGTCGAAGGGGCCGGTGCCCGATTGCGCCGACGCGATCCGCCGCGCCGAGCGCGTCGTGCGCACGCGGGTGGACGAGTTCGGCACGACCGAGCCGGTGGTGCAGGTGGTCGGGAATTGCCGCCTGGTGGTCGAGCTGGCGGGGGAGAAGGATCCCACCCGCGCCAAGCAGATCGTGATGCAGACCGCCTTCCTGGAGTTCCGCATCACCGACATGAAGAACCTGTTTCGCGATGCACTGCCGGCGATTGACAACGCCCTGCGCCTGGCCGGCGTCAAGGGTCCATCCGGAGCGCAAGTGAGTGCGGTCACCCAGCTCTTCGGGGCGGACACGGCCAAGAAGCCCGCGGCCAAGGACACGACGCCCGAAGCGAATGCCGCGGGCGCCCTGTCGGCGTTGCTGTTCCAGGGACAGCTCCCGGGCGAGTTCCTGGTGCAGGAGGAGCAGGTGCCGCGCGCCGAGAGCCTGCTGGCGCGGCCCGAGGTGCAGGCCGCCGTGCCGCGCGGCCTCGAGCTCCGGTGGGGGACCTCCATCGAGTCGCGCGGCGCCCGGCCCTATCGGGCGCTCTACGCGGTCGAGAACCGGCCGATCATCACCGGCGAGGAGCTCACCAAGGCGAGCGCGCGGCGCGATCAGCTGAACAACCACTCGGTGGTCGTGTTCGATCTGAGCCGTCGCGGCAGCCGCAAGTTCTGCGAGGAGACGGGCCGCCATGTGCATGACTACATGGCGATCATCCTCGACAGCCGGGTGCAGGGGCAGCCGCCGATCATCAACGATCAGATCTGCGGCACGGGCCAGATCGACCTGCAGAACAAGCCGCTCACCGAGGCGCAGGACCTCGCGCTGGTGCTGCGGGCGGGTGCGTTGCCCGCGCCTCTGCAGATCGTCGAGGAGCGCACCATCGGCCCGAGCCTCGGGGCGGATTCGATCCACGACGGGATTCGCGCCGGTATCGTCGGGGTCGTCATGGTCATCCTGATCATGGTGGTCTACTATCGCCTGTCCGGCGTGCTGGCCGTATCGGCTCTCGGGCTCTACGTCCTGATGACGCTGGGGGGGCTTTCGGTGTTCGGCTTCACGCTCACGCTGCCGGGGCTCGCCGGCCTCGTACTGTCGGTGGGCATCGCGGTGGACGCCAACGTGCTGATCTTCGAGCGGATCCGCGAGGAGCTGCAGCACGGCAAGACCGTGCGCCTCGCGGTGGATGAGGGGTTCAAACACGCGATGAGCGCCATCATCGACTCCAACGTCTCGACCGCCCTGACCGCGTTCATCCTGTACCTCGTGGGGACGGGCCCGGTGCAGGGCTTCGCCATCACGCTGATCATCGGCATCGCGGCATCGATGGTGACGGCCATCTTCGTGGTCCGCACGTTCTACTTCATCTGGCTGCGACGGCGGCCCGACATGCAAACCCTGAGCGTCTGATGATCCGACTCTTCGCCAACGCGAACTACGATTTCATCAAGTGGCGCCGCTGGGCGTACGCCCTGACGGCGACGATCATCGTCCCCGGCATGATCCTGCTGGCGGTGAAAGGCCTGAACTACAGCATCGAGTTCACGGGGGGCACGCTGATCCAGATCGAGACGGCGCACCCCGTGCCGACCTCGGACCTGCGCGCCGACCTCGATGCGGCGGGCATCCCGGGGGCGGAGATCCAGTCGTTCGGCTCCGACACCTCCTACGTCATCCGGGCGCGCCTGGGCGAGCATG
>DATGDE010000266.1:0-19488 GCA_035311125.1 Gemmatimonadales bacterium | reverse complement strand
GATCAGGCGCAGTACTACGTGTCCGGCGACTATTCGGACGACCTTGGCACGTATAGGCTGTCCGGCCTGGAGTATGCGCGGCTCACGACCGCCTCGGGCGGCGTGGCGCCGGACTACTCCGTGTACCGTCCCAACGAGTTGAAGCAGACCAGCCTGCGCTCCAACCTGCACGTCCAGCCGATGACGTCGCTCGACTTCACCGGCAACCTCGGCATCGTGCAGAGCCGGGGGCGGTTGCCGCAGAACGACAACAACGTCACCGGCGTGCTGCCGAGCGGCCTGTTCGGCCGTGGGCAGGCCAGCTCGCCGGCGCGGTGGGGCTTCTTCCTCCCCGGCGACGTCTTCCAGATTCTGGTGCAGCAGGACATCAGCCGGATCACGGGGAGCTTCGCCAGCAACTGGCGCCCCACCACGTGGTTCACCGCCCGCGGCAACGTCGGCCTGGACTACACGGGCCGCACCGACGTCCAGTTCCAGCTGCGCGGCCAGGGGACGAACTTCTCGAACTTCCGTCAGGGTCGCCGCAGCGACAACCGGTTCAACATCTCCCACTACACCGGGGACGTCGGCGGCACGGCCTCGTTCTCGCTGACCCAGACGCTGAATTCAAAGACGTCGGTCGGTTTCCAGTACCTGAAGGACAACTTTTTCGGCGTGCTGGCGAACGGGCAAGTCCTTCCTCCGGGCGGGAAGACGATCTCCGGCGCGGCGCTCCGCACTGCGACCGAGCAGACGACGATCGCCGTCACGCTCGGCACCTACCTCGAGCAGACGTTCGCCTGGCGCGACCGGATGTTCCTCACCGGTGGCGTGCGGAACGACCGCAACAGCGCATTCGGCAGCAAGTCGCGCTCGGTCGTCTATCCCAAGGTGCAGGGCTCGTGGGTGCTGTCCGACGAATCCTTCTACCCGCGCAGCCTGCCGATCAGCGACCTGAAGCTGCGGTTCGCGTACGGCGCGTCCGGGCAGCAGCCCGGGACGACCGACGCGCTCCTGTTCTATGCGGCGCAGACGGCGACGGTCCTCTCGGGGTCGGCCCCGAGCGATCAGCCGGGCATCGACCTCACCGCGTTCGGCAACACGTCGTTGAAACCGGAGCGCTCGGCCGAGCTGGAAGCCGGGTTCGACGCCGGCCTGTTCCACGACGCGGCGCGGCTCGAGTTCACCTATTACAGCAAGAAGACGCACGACGCGCTCATCAACCGCACGCTGCCACCCTCGCAGGGCATCGCGACCGCGCGCTTCGAGAACATCGGATCGGTGCAGAACCGGGGTCTCGAGGCCCAGCTCAGCTTCACGAAGAACGTGACGTCCAGCGTCGGCGTGGACGCCGCGCTGAGCTTCGCCCGGAACAGCAACAAACTGCTGTCCCTGGGCGCCGGCGTTCCGCCTATCGTGAACGGCAACGTGCGTTTCGTGCCGGGCTACCCGGTTTTCGGATTCTGGGACCGGCCGATCAAGAGCTTCAAGGATGCGAATGGCAACGGCATCATCGAGCCGAGCGAGGTCGTGGTCGGCGATACGGCCGAGTTCCTCGGCTCGTCGATTCCGAAGACCACGGTCACCCTGAACGCCGGGATCACGCTGTTCCACAACAAGATCCGCATCGGCGGGCAGCTCGACTATCGCGGGGACTGGAAGGCCTACAACCTGACCGAGCGGTTCCGCTGCGTGAGCATCGGGTTCAACTGCGCCGCGGTGAACGTGCCGGGGGCGCCGCTCGACCAGCAGGCGCGCGCGGTCGCGGCCGGCAGCAGCACGTTCGGATTCACGCAGGCCGGCTACATCGAGAACGCGAACTTCCTGAAGCTGCGGGAAGCGAACATCACGTACTACGCGCCGGACGCCTGGGCCCGGGCCATCCGCGCCACTTCGATGCAGATCTCGGTGACCGGCCGCAACCTGCTCAAGTCGACGAACTACACCGGCATCGATCCCGAGTTGAACGGCAATGGGCAGTCCGACTTCCAGGACGACTTCCTCACGGCGCCACCGATCCGCACGCTGGCCGTGCGCGTATCGCTGGGCTTTTAAGGGGGCGACCGATGAGAACTCCATTTGCAGGAGCACCGACGATGAATGCCAATTCCCGCACCCGGGCGCCGGGCGCGATCGCGGTCGCCGCGCTCGTCGCCGTGGTGCTCGCCGCGTGCTCGAGTCTGCTGGACGTGCAGACTCCCGATATCATCGACCCCGGGAGCGTCAACAATCCCGACGGTGCGGTCGCGGCCTACGACGGCGCGATCGGCGATTTCGCATTCGCCAATGACGGCGACAACGGCGGCACCGAGGGACAGATCCTCGTGACCGGGGTGATGGCGGACGAGTACTACGACTCGGAGACCTTCCCCACGCGGATCGAGTATGATTCGCGCGCCATCAACGAGAGCAACGGCACCCTCACCACCGTGTTCTTCAACCTGTCGAAAGCGCGGGTGGCGGCGGAAGGGGCTGCAGGGGCACTCGAGCAGTATGCGCCGGCGCCCAATTCCCGCGTGGGGGAAATGCTGGACCTCGCGGGAATGACCTATGTGTATTTCGGTGAGAACTACTGCTCCGGCGTTCCCTTCAGCCAGCGGCAACCCGATGGGTCGATCACTTACGGTCAACCCCTGGCCACGAACGCGATTCTGGACCAGGCGGTTGCCCGGTTCGATTCTGCGCTGGTGATCACGGCGACGCAGTCCTCGTCTGCCGACTCGGTCGCCAGGTTGCGCATTCGCCGGCTGGCCGCTGTCGGCAAGGGACGGGCGTTGCTGGACAAGGGGGATTTCACCGGAGCGGCGGCCGCAGTGGCCGGCGTGCCGACGAGTTTCTCCTACCAGACCTTCCACTCGATCGCCACCGACCGGCAGAAGAACGGCATCTTCGTCTTCAACAACCAGGCGCCGGCGGGGACTGGACGGTTTTCGGTGGCCGACACCGAGGGGACCGTCGGACTGAACTTCCGCAGTGCCGCCGATCCTCGGGTCGTGTCGGTACGCAACGGCTTCGGCTTCGACGGCGTATCGCCGCTGTACGTGCTCCAGAAGTACACCGGGCCGACGAGTCCCACCCGCGTCGCGGACGGGGTCGAGGCGCGCCTCATCGAAGCCGAGGCGCAGCTGCAGGCGGGGAATGGGGCGGGGATGGTCACCAGCCTGAACGCGCTGCGCGCCGACGCGGCGAACAATGGCGGCTTCAACCTGGCCGCGTTGGCCGATCCGGGGACGCAAGTCGGTCGCGAGGACCTGTTGTTCCGCGAGCGGGCGTTCTGGATGTTCGCCACCGGTCACCGGCTGGGCGACCTGCGGCGGCTGGCGCGGGCGCCGTACAGCCGGGCGGTCAACTCGGTCTACCCGAACGGCCCGTACCTGCATGCCGGGACGGTGTTCGGCAGTAACACCGAGCTGCCCGTGCCGTTCAACGAGCGCAACAACCCGAACTTCACCGGCTGCGACTACAATACGCCGTAGTCGCCGGCGGGTGTTCCGGGAAACACGCGCGGGGGAGTCGGACACTCGACTCCCCCGCGTTGCTGCAGGTCCGCCGCCCTCCGGCGCCGCTCAGGTCGCGCCGCTCTTGGTCCAGATGCGGATCACGCCCTTGGTCGCGTTGGTGCCGTAGTAGGTCGTGGCGTCGATACCGGTGAGCACCTCGATCTCGAACAGATCGTCGGCCGGTATGCCGCCCAGCAACGTGAAGTCGTTCAACTCGACGCCGTCCACCAGGATCAGCGGCTGGTCCCGCAGCAGGATGCTCGAGCGCCCGCGGTGCTCGACGCGCGCCGGCCTTCCCCGAGTGCCGTCGTTGAAGTTGAAGAATGGGACGGTACGCTGCAGCGCGTCCCACGCCGTCCGCGCGCCCGACTGCTCGATGGCCTTCTCCGTGATGATGCGCCGCCCATCGGGCGCGATCATCACGTCCTCGCGCGCGGCGCTCGTGGTGTGGCCGCAGGCCGCAGCCAGGCTCGAGCCGGCCAGGAGTACGGCGAACAACGGCAATCGGGTCATGGGGACCTCACACGGTCCGGTGGATACCGCTCATCTTAGCCCCGTCGCGGACCCCGTCAAGCGGGCGCGACGTCCGAATCGTGCTACCTTTCTCGCAACGCCCCATGCAACCGCTCGTGTTGTTTCTGCTCGCGCTGTTCCAGGTGGATTCGTTCCCGCCGCCACGCGGTTTCGTCAATGATTTCGCCGGAGTGATCCCGGCCGCCACCACGGCTCGCCTGGAGCCGATGTTGCGCGAGCTGCAGCGGAAGACGCGGGGGGACATCGCCGTCGTGACCCTGCCCGACCTGGGGGGGCGCGAGGCCGCCGACGTGGCGCTCCAGATCGGCCGCCAATGGGGGGTGGGGGGAACGGGGGAGGCGGGAGATCCCGCGCGGAACCTGGGCATCGTGGTGCTGCTCGTGCCTCGCAAGAACCATCAGCCCAGGACCGGCGATCTCTTCATCTCGACCGGCCGTGGCGCCGAGGGGTTCCTCCCCGACGCACGCGTGGGGAGGATCCGCGATGCGATGCTGCCGTCCCTCGCCCGGGAGGACTACGGGGAGGCTCTCGAGACCGGCGTGGGTCTGCTGGTCCAGGCGTTCACCGACGAGTTTCACGTCACATTGGACAGCGCGCTCGCGCTGGCGCCGCCATCCGAGCCGGCGGAGGGACGTCCGCTGCCGGGGATCGCCATCGGCATCGTGGCGGTGATCGCGCTCCTCATATTCCTCAATGCGGCCTCGCGCGCGGCACGCGTCGGCCGCCGTCGTGGCTCGTGGTGGTGGACCGGGGGCGGTTGGGGGGGTTGGGGCGGCGGCGGGGGTGGCTGGTCCGGGGGGTTTGGCGGGTTCGGCGGGGGTGGAGGGGGCGGCGGCTTCGGGAGCTTCGGGGGCGGCGGCGGCTTCTCGGGCGGCGGCGCCGGAGGGAAATTCTGATGGCCGGGACGATCGCGTCGGTCGAAGCGCTGGCGCAGCGTGTTTCCGCAGCCTTGGGCGCGAGACTGATGACCTTCCTCGTCTACGGGTCCGCGGCGCGGCCCGGCGCCCAGGGCGCCACGGCCGCGGTGGACACGGTGCTCATCGCCGACGGCGTGGACCAGCGGTTGCTCGATGCGCTGGCGGCAGCGGTGGGGCCGTGGGTCCGGGCCGGGCATCCGCCGCCCATCGTTTTCTCGGTGTCCGAATGGCAGGCCTCGGCCGACGCGTTCGCCATCGAGTACGAGGACATGCGCGCGGCCTACCGGCTGGTCGCCGGCCGGGATCCGTGGCCCGGGGTCACGGTGCAGCGGGAGGACGTGCAGCGCCAGCTCGAGCACGAGCTGGTCGGGAAGCTGGTGCGGCTGCGGCAGGGCTACGTCGGCGTGGAAGACGACCGGCGCCGGCTCACGGCGCTGATCGCCGCCAGCGCGTCGGGGTTCCTGACGATGTTGCGCACCACGCTGCGGTTGGCCGGCACGCCGGTGCCGACCTCGCCGGCCGAGGTGGTGCTGGCGGCCGCGGCGGTGGTCGGCTTCCCGGCCTCGGACCTCGCCGACGTCGTGGCCCACGTCGAGGGACGGGCGCGGCTGGCGCTCGGGCCGCGCGATCCCCGCGCGGTGGCCTACCTGGAAGCGGTGGCCAAGACCGCCGACTACGTGAATCGATCCTGAACGGGAGGAGCGGAGCGCATGCGCGTGAACGCCAAGCGTCGTCTCTGGGGGGTGCCGCTGCTGGCTCTGCTGGCGGCCGGCTGCGGCTACAACACGATTCAGACCTACGATGAACAGGTCAACGCGGCCTTTTCCCAGATCAAGGTGCAGCTGCAGCGGCGTGCCGACCTGATTCCCAACCTGGTCAGCACGGTGCAGGGCTATGCCAAACAGGAGCGGGACATCTTCACGGCCGTGGCCGACGCCCGCTCCCGTCTGTCGGGCGCCATCCAGAGCGGCGATCCGCAGCAGATGGCGGATGCCAACCAGGCCCTCAATGCCCCGCTGGGCCGGCTGCTCGCGATCGTGGAGAACTACCCCCAGCTGAAATCCAACGAGAACTTCCGCGCGCTGCAGGACGAGCTGGCCGGCACGGAGAACCGCATCGCGGTGTCACGGCAGGACTACAACGACGCCGTCAACCGCTACAACGGCTACATCCGGCGGTTCCCGCAGGTGTTGACGGCGAAGGTCGTGGGGGCGAAGTCGCGGACGTACTTCCAGGCGACGGCGGCCGCGGACACGGCGCCGGTGGTGAAGTTCAACTAATCGACGATGGCGTCGGGCAGGACGTAGTGGATCGGGTTGACGGGCTTGCCGTTGACCCACACCTCGTAGTGCACGTGGGGGCCGGTGGAGAGGCCCGTCGAGCCGACCAGCGCGATGCGCTGGCCGCGCTTCACGCGCTGGCCGCGTCCCACCAGAATCTTGGAGCAGTGGGCGTAGCGGGTCACGATGCCGTAGCCGTGATCGATCGTGAGGACGTTGCCGTAGCCGTCTTCCCATGTCACCTGGGTGACGACGCCGGCAGCCGGCGCCTCGATCTCCGCTCCCATCGGCGCCGAGACGTCGATGCCTTCGTGCGGGCGCGCCACGTGCAGGATCGGATGCACGCGCTCCGCCGCGAACGCCGACGTGAGCCACCCCTTGGTCGGCATGATGGACGGCGTGGCGGCCATCCGGGACTGATGGGTGGACAGCGAATCGTAGGCTTCGTTGATGGAGCGCACCAGGATGTTGGCCCGCCGGGTCAGTCCGTCGAGATCCTCACGCGCGGTGAGCGCCTGGGCGCCGAGGGCACCGGAGGCGGTCAGACTGTCGCGCTCCGACCACGTGCCCACCGGACCGCCGATCCCCGCTTCCTGCACGCTGGAGTCGGTGGGGGACAGCCCCGCCAGCACGCGCAGCTCCTGCGCCCGCTGGCTGAACGTGGACAGCGTGTCGTGCAGGCCGGCGAGGCGGGAGCGCATGCGCGAGATTTCCTCGGCGAGGACGTGATTCTCACGCTCGAGCATGTTTCCCTTGGTGATGCTCACCCCGCGCGACAACGCAGCGCCGCCCAGCACGAGCAACAGCAGCACGATCACGCCCCCGATGCCCACGAGGGTCTTGAGTACGGTGTGCGACACCTCAACGCCGCGGGACGCACCCGAGCCGTGAGGCACCACCATCACCGTCCATTTGCGATCCGAGCTGCGGCGCATAGATCTCGACTTGCTAGTTCTGGCGGTTTTAGGGAACGCAATAATAGACCCCGCGGTCCCCAGCCGTCAACGTCGGAAAAGGTGAGCCACGTCACACCGGTCCGGGCCGGATGTTACCCGGATTCGTCCCGTCCCGTCAGGGTTCTTTCGGAAAGAGTGGTGCGAGCTTGCGGACGGTCCAGCCGGCGGGATCGAGCGAGTCGATCGCGTCGAATCCTCCGCCGGCGAACGGGAGTCCCAGTCCGGTGCCCAAGGCATCCCAGAGCCCGGCGGCTTTCTCCGGCATGAAGGGCAGCGCCAGCACGGCGAGACGGGCGACGGTGCGGACCAGGTTGGCGAGCACGGTGTCGAGCTCCGCGTCGCGGCCTTCCTTGGCGAGCTTCCACGGCGTCGTCTCCTCCACGTAGCGATTGGCGCGCGTGGCGAGCGCGATCAGCTGGGCGGCCCCCTCCTCGACGGCGAGCGCATCCATGGCGCGCGCGTAGGCGGCGAGGATGTCGCGCGCGTCGCGCTCGAGCGGCGTCGCGAACGCCGTCGGATCGCGCGGCACGACGCCGGCGCGGTAGCGCTGCACCATGGACAGCGTGCGGGACGCCAGATTGCCCAAGGTGTCGGCCAGGTCCGCGGTGTAGCGCGCGTCGAAGCGTTCCCAGGTGAAGTTGCCGTCGTTTTCGAAGCCGATCTCGCGCAGCAGGAAGTAACGCAGGGCGTCCGGCCCGTGGTGCTGGATCGCGCCGTCCAGGCTGACGGCCGTACCGGCCGTCTTGCTCATCTTCGCCCCGCCCCACTGGACATAGCCGTGCGCCCAGACGCGCCGGGGCAGGGCCACGTCGGCGGCGAGCAACATGGCGGGCCAGACGACGCAATGGAACCGCGTGATGCCCTTGCCGATCACATGCAGATCGGCGGGCCACTGCCGCTCGAACCCCGCGTCGGGGAAGCCGGTCGCGGAGAGGTAGTTGATCAGCGCGTCGAACCACACGTAGACCGTCTGCTCGGCGTCTCCGGGATAGGGGATTCCCCACGACTGGCGCTGCCGCGAGATCGAGATGTCTTCCAGGCCGCTCTCGAGCAGGCGGAGCACCTCGTTGCGCCGGATGGCCGGCGCGACGGCGAACGTCCCCGTCGTGATCAGCTCCAGCACGCGGTCGCGATACGCGCTGAGCCGGAAGTAATGATTCCGCTCCCTGCGCGGCTGGAGGGTGAGGGTGGGATGCTCGACGCAGTGGCCGTCGACGATCTGACTCGCCTGCTTGAATTCCTCGCACCCGGTGCAGTACAGCCCCTCGTATTCGGCTTCGAACAGGTCGTCGGGCCGCCGGGCCTGAATGCGCTGCAGCAGGGCCGTGACCGCACGCACGTGACGCGGCTCCGTCGTGCGGATCCAATCGTCGTGGCTGCATTCCAGGCGGCGCCAGAAGCCGGCGAACGTGTCGGCCATGCGGTCCACCCACGCCTGCGGCGCGACGCCGGCCTGCGCCGCTGCCTGGATGACGGACTGGCTGTGCTCGTCCATCCCCATGAGAAACCGCACGTCATCGCCCCGCAGCCGCCGCCAGCGCGCGATGCAGTCGGCGCCGATCTTCTCGAGGGCATGGCCGAGATGCGGATCGCCGTTGGAGTAGTCGATCGCCGTGGTGAGGTAGTACTTAGGCACCGGGTGCGCGCCCTCCACCACCGCGGGGGCGCCGGCGCCGGCGCCGGCGGCGCTGCTCATCGCCGCCCGGTGAGGCCGCTTGATCCGCGGCGGCAGGGGCGGGGATGGAGGCAGCCGGGAGGGTGTCGGGAGGCGACAGCGGCGCCGCGACGGCGGCCGGGGCGGTGGGTGCCGCCGGCTCGGGCGCGGCCTCGCCCAGCTCCTCGCGCAGCCGCTCCAATGCCACGACGCGCATCCCGTGCTCCTCGGAGCGGAGGGTCACGCGGTCGCGGAAGATGTCCACGGCCAGCACCCGCTCGGGGCCGACCGCGGTCTGCAGCACCTTGCCCTCCTTGGGGAAGCGCTTGCGGCTCTGGACGTAGAACTCGTGCTCATAGTGCAGGCAGCACAACAGCCGCCCGCACGGTCCGGAGATCTGCGACGGGTTGAGCGAGAGGTGCTGGTCCTTGGCCACCGACAGGTTGACGGGCCGCAGCTCGGGGAGCCAGCTCGCGCTGCAGTACTCGCGACCGCAGCGGCCGACGCCGGAGAGCCGCCGCGCCTCGTCGCGGGCCCCGATCTGGCGCAGCTCGATCCGCGTGCGGAAGACGGCGGCGAGATCGCGCACCAGGGCGCGGAAGTCCACCCGCTGCTCGGCCGTGAAGTACAGCGTGAGCTTGCGGCGGTCCCACTGCCATTCGGCGTCGGAGATCTTCATCGGGAGGCTGTGCGTGCGGACCCGGTCGCGGGCGGTGCGCCGGGCCGCGTCCTCTTCGGCGTGTACCTTCTCCGCCTGCTCGACGTCGGCGCTGGAGGCGCGGCGCACCACCCGGCGCGTCACGGTGGCGGGGACTTCGGGGAGCGGGCAGCCGCCGCAGCCGCGCGCGCACTTCTTGAGGGCCACGTCCCCCAGGGCGGACACGCGGCCCAGGTCCTGGCCCCGCTCGACTTCGACGACGACCGAATCGTGCAGCCCCAGGGGCTCGTCCGAAGTCCAGTTGAAGAACTCCAGCCGATTCCCCTTGAACCGCACTTCGACGACTGCGCTCACTTCTCGCTCAGCGCGCCCATCGAGAGGTACTTCTCTTCACGCCGCTTCAGGAGCTTGTCGATCTTGATGCGGCGCAGCTCGCGGACGTGGCGCCGCAGCGCCGCCCCGAGCACCTGGGCGGTGGCCTCGGGATCCGCGTGGGCGCCGCCGGGCGGCTCGGGGAGGATCTCGTCGATCACGCCGAGCCTCAGGAGATCCTGGGCCGTGAGCTTGAGGGCCTCGGCGGCGCGCTCGCGCTGGCTGGCGTCCTTCCACAGGATGGCGGCGCATCCCTCCGGCGTGATGACCGAGTACACCGAGTTCTCGAGCATCAGCACGCGGTCGGCCAACCCCACCGCCAGCGCGCCGCCCGAGCCGCCCTCGCCGATCACGGCCGCGATGGTCTGGGTGCGCAACGATGCCATCACGAGCAGGTTGCGGGCGATGGCCTCCGCCTGACCGCGCTCCTCGGCCGCGAGACCCGGATAGGCGCCGGGCGTATCGACCAGCGTGATCACCGGGGCGTGGAACTTCTCGGCGAGCTGCATCAGGCGCATCGCCTTGCGGTAGCCCTCGGGATGGGCCATGCCGAAGTTCCGCTGCAGGTTCTCCTTGGTGTCGCGACCCTTCTGATGTCCGATCACCATGACCGACACGCCGTCCAGCCGGGCCCACCCGCCCACGATCGCCGGGTCGTCGCGGAACAGCCGGTCGCCGTGCAGCTCGACGAAGTCGGTGAACACGCCGCGGAGATAATCGAGCGCGTAGGGGCGCCGGGGATGCCGGGCGACCTGCACGCGCTGCATCGGCGTCAGGTTGCGATAGATCTCGGCGCGCAGCTCGGCCAGCTGGCGCTCGAGCGGCCCGGTGTCCGCCGCCTGCTCGCCCCCCCCGGCGGTCTTCTTCAGCTCTTCGATCTGCCGCTCGATCTCCAGCAGCGGACGCTCGAAGTCGAGCGTGTAGGTCGCCATGCGGTCAGCTCGCTTTCACGAGGTGCACCCCGTCGGCGCCGAAGATGCCACGCAGCGCGCCCAGCAACTCCTCGTCGGGCTCCACCCGCAGGCTCCGGCTCACGAGCCGGGCCGCGAGCGGCACGCTCCCGCCGTTCCCCTCTTCCCATTCCACCAGTACCGGAGAGGGACCGGGATGCGCCGCGCACAGAGCGGCGGCCGCCCGCGTGGCGTCGGCGTCCGGCGGCCGCGCGGCGCTCCACCGCAGCGCGAGGCCGATCTGTCCGCTCCCCTTCAGCTCCTCCAGGGGCCGCGCCGCTTCAACAATGAACGGGGCGGCGTCCTCACCCCGGTCGCGCAGACTGTAGCCGCCCGTGAGCAGCAGTGAGCAGTCGGGCCGGATCACGGAGTTGAGTCGCGCCCACGCCTCCGGGAACACCAGCGCCTCGGCCGTGCCGTGGAAATCCTCGAGCACCAGCCGGGCGTACTCCGCGCCGGACTTCTTCGAGACCTGCCGCTTCACCAGGGTCACCACCGCGGCCACGGTGACCTTCTGGTCGCTCCAGGTCCGCAGCGTGGCGGTGGTGCGGCTCCCGAAAAGCTCCACCTCCGCGCGGAACTTGGCGAGGGGGTGCCCGGAGATGAAGAATCCGAGCACGGCTTTTTCGCGGGTCAGCCGCTCGTGCTCGGTCCAATGGGGCACTTCGGGGAGCGTGGGGCGTGGGGCGGGGGCGGCGGTGTGGTCGCCGAACAGCGCGCCCTGGCCCGCCTCGCGCTCCAGCTGACGGGCCTGAGCCTCGCTGAAGGCGTGCTCCAGCGCGGCCACGAGCTGCGCGCGGTGGCCGCCGAGGGAGTCGCAGGCGCCGGCGTCGACGAGCGCTTCCAGCACCCGCTTGTTGCACAGGCGCAGGTCGATGCGCTCGCACAGCTCGACCAGCGAGCGGTAGGGCCCCTGCGCGCGGCCGGCGAGGATGGAGGCGATGGCGCCCTCGCCCACCATCTTGACCGCGCCCAGGCCGAAGCGGATGCGCCGTTCGCCCACGACGGTGAACTTGAAGCGCGACTCGTTGACGTCGGGGGGGAGGACCTCCAGCCCGAGCTCGCGGGCCTCGTTGATGTACTCCACCACGCTGTCGGTGTCGCCGATCTCGCTCGACAGGAGCGCCGCGAGGAATTCCGCGGGATAGTGCGCCTTGAGCCACGCCGTCTGGTAGGAGAGGATCGAGTACGCGACGGCGTGCGACTTGTTGAACCCGTAGCGCCCGAAGGTCTCGATCTGGGCCGCGATGTCCTCGATGACGCGCCGGTCGTGGCCGCGGGCGACCGCCCGCTCGATGAACCGGCCCAGCTCCTCCTGGATCAGCTCCTTGATCTTCTTGCCCACGGCCTTGCGCAGCACGTCGGCTTCGGCGAGCGAGTAGCCCGCCAGCACGTTCGCGATGCGCATCACCTGCTCCTGATAGGTGATGACGCCGTACGTGGGCTTGAGCAACTCCTCCAGCGCCGGGTGCGGGTAGCGCACCGGGTCGCGCCCCAGCTTGCGGTTGATGAAGACGAGATGCATCCCGGTATCGAGCGGCCCGGGGCGGAGCAGGGCGTTGGCGGCGACCAGGTCGTCGAACCGGTCGCATTTCATCTGCCGCAGGCAGTCCGTGGCCAGCGGCGACTCGAACTGGAATACGCCGGCGGTGCGTCCCGAGCGCAGCAGGCGGTACACCTCGGGATCCTCGAGGTCGAGCGCGTCCATGTCGAGGGTCACGCCGTGCCGCTCCCGCACCATCTCGACGGTGTCGTGGATGACGGTGAGGGTGCGCAGGCCGAGCAGGTCGATCTTGAGCATGCCGACCTTCTCGAGCGCCACCATGTCGTACTGCGTGATGATCGCCTCGTCATCCTGCGGAGCGAGGCACACCGGCACGTAGTCGGTGAGCGGGCCCGGCGCGATCACCACCCCGGCGGCGTGGACCGACGCATGGCGCGCCAGCCCTTCGATGCGGCTGCCGAGGTCGATCACCTTGCGGACGCGCTCGTCCTGCTCGGTGATGGCCCGCAGCTCGGGGACCTTCTGTGCCGCTTCCGCCAGGCTCCACTGCGCCGCCGGACCGGCGGGGATCAGCTTGGTGGTGCGGTCCACCTCGCCGATCTCCAGCCGCAGCGTGCGCGCCACGTCGCGGAACGCGGCCCGGGCCTTCATCGTCCCGAAAGTGATGATCTGCCCCACCGATTCGCGGCCGTAGCGTGCGCGGACGTACTCGATCACCTCGCCGCGGCGCTCGAAGCAGAAATCGAGGTCGATATCCGGCATCGAGATCCGCTCGGGGTTGAGGAACCGCTCGAACAGCAGGTCGAAGCGCAGCGGATCGACGCTGGTGATGCGCAATGCGTAGGCGGTCAGCGAGCCGGCCGCCGAGCCTCGTCCCGGGCCCACGGGGATGCCCCGGTCTCGGGCCGCCTTGATGAGGTCGTAGACGATCAGGAAATAGCCGGCGTAGCCGGTACGCTGGATCACGTCCAGCTCGTAGGTGAGCCGCTCGGCGACCGCCGCGGGCAGCGGATCGCCATAGCGCTCGCGCGCCCCGGCCTGGGCCAGATGCACCAGCAGGTCGTTGTCGCTCGCGAATTCCGCCGGACGGGGATACTCGGGCAGGAAGTACCGTTTCTCGAAGTCGAACTCGCACAGCTCGGCCACCCGCGCCGTCTCGGCCAGCACCTCCGGCCGGCCGGGGAACAGCGGCTTCATCTCCTTCTCGCTCTTGACGTAGCTCTCCGAGCCGAAGAAGCGAAACCGTTTGGGGTCGTCCAGGTCCTTGCCTGTGCCGATCGCGAGGAGGACGTCGTGGGCCTCGGCGTCTTCCTTGCGCAGGTAGTGGGCGTCGTTGGTCGCCACGACCGGGATTCCCAGCTCCTGGGAGAGGCGGAACATCCCGGCGGTGACGGTCTCCTCCTCGGCGATGCCGTGATTCTGCACCTCGAGCCGGAAGCCATCCGGGCCGAACAGCCGCGCGAAGTACTCGGCGCTGGCCTTCGCGGCCTCGTACTGGCCGGCGCGCAGGTACAGCGCGATCTCCCCCGAGAGACAGGCGGCGAGGCAGACCAGACCGTCCTTGTGCCGCTCCAGCACCTCCCGGTCGATGCGCGGGCGGCGATAGAAGCCCTCGAGGAATCCGATCGACGACAACTTGACGAGGTTGCGGTAGCCGGTCCGGTTCCGGGCCAGCAGGACGAGGTGGGAGTAGGGCCCGGGGGCGTCGGCGGGCTTCTCGCGGGCGTGGCGGCTCCCGAACGCGAGATAGGCCTCGAAGCCCAGGATCGCGCGGACCTTCCGTGCCTTGGCTTCCTCATAGAAGGTCCAGGCGCCGTGGAGGTTGCCGTGGTCGGTGATGGCGAGCGAATCCATCCCCAGCGCCACGACCCGGTCCAGCAAATCCGGGATGCGGTTGGCACCGTCGAGGAGGGAGTATTCGCTGTGGGTATGGAGATGAACGAAGGCCATCGCGCCGACCGCGGAATCGAACGCAAGATACGGGTGGGGGCTCGCATTGTCAAAACCCGTTGCGGCGTCGAAATTTCGCCGACTCCATGCGCACCTTCGGCCGGCTGTTCGCGCTCGCGCTCGTCCTGGCGCTGGTCTACAAGTACGCGGCCCGAACGCCGCCTGAGCTGCGTGGCGCGCTGGCCCTGGGCGTCCTCATCGTGGTCGCCGAGCTCGCAGGCCGGCTCGCCCTGCGGATGCGGTTGCCCCGCGTGTCGGGCTTCGTCGCGGCCGGCGTACTGCTCCGGGCCTACTGGCCGGTCGAGCGCCTCGACGAGCTGGATCTGTTGCGGTTCGTGGGCGACGCCGCGCTGGCGTTGTTCGCGCTGCGCGCCGGTCTCGCCTGGCGTGGCGAGACGGACGGGGAGGCGCCCGGCCTCGGGCGCTTCCTTGCGGCGTCGCTGGCGCTCCCCTTCGCCCTCACCGCCGCCGTCATTTTCGTCCTCCACCCATGGTTTCCGCTCACGGTGCATCAGCCGTCGCGCGATGCAGTGGCGGTCGCACTCGTGCTCGGAGCGTTCACTGCCGTGGCGGCGCCGGCGCTCGCCTGGGCGAGCCTGACCGACTCGCCGGGCGGAGGCCTGGGGGACGCTTTGCTGCGGCTCCACGCCTTGCGCGACATCGCGGCAGTGCTGCTGTTCGCCGGGGCCCTGGCGCTCGCGCGCCCGTTGGCGAGCGCGGGCGCGCTGCAACCGCTCGCCTTCGCCCCGCCGCTGGCTGCGCTGGGCGCCGCCGCGCTCGCCGGAGCGCTGCTGGCGGCGCTGGCCGGACGGTTCCGCCGCCTCCTCGGATCCGACCCCGGGATCATCGCGCTCGCCGTGGCCTTCGGAGCCGCACTCGCCGCCCGGGCCGGGCCGTCCGAGGTGACCTTGGCGGCGCTGGTTGCGGGGATCGGGCTGGCCCGGCTCGACGCCGAGACGGCCGGGTTGCTGCGCACGCGCTTCGATGTCCACGGCAGCGCCCTGGCCGCCGCCGCCTTTGCGCTCTTCGGGGCACGCCTGGACGCTGCGGCGCTGTTCGAGATCTGGCCGTGGGTGGCACTGCTCGCCATCGTCCGCGCCGCCGGACTTTACTGGGGGGGGCGCCTGGCGGTGCGCCGGGAGGGCCCGTTGGCGGCCGGCGACCTGGCTCGCTCCGGGTGGCTGGGCCTGATCGGGCAGGCGGGCGTGGGTTTGCTGCTTGCCGCCGCGGGGCGGCGGGCATTCCCCGAATGGGGTGTATCATTCGAGGGTCTGGCGGTGGCGCTCGTGGCGCTGCATGCGGTGGTCGGTCCGATCTGCTTCCGTCGCGCGCTGGCGCGGCGGCCGGCACTCACTGAAGGAGTCACCGGTGGCACGTAACGCGAGAACCGTGGGATGGCTGGTGAGCAGCGCGCTCGGCGTGAGCGCATGGGCGTGCGGCGGCGGCGGCGGAGGCACGACGCCCCCGCCTCCCGGCCCGACGTGCAGCACGGCGGCCGGCCAATCCGTCACCCTGGGTGCGGGCACCTACCAGGCGATTCCGCCCGTCCCGAGCGCCGGATGTCTCATCTTGCCGGGGAACGCGTCGACCACGGATTCGACGCGCTACCTGCTGGCCGCGCAGATCGCCACCGACGTCGAGGGTGCCACGGCCCCGTTCATTTTGGACGGCGACACCGTCCATCCAGCGTTGATGGCGGCGTCGGTCAGCCCGCTGTCAGCGGGCGGGTTGGGGGTGGGCGAGCGGTTCCATGATTTCCTGCGGCAACAGGAGCGCACGCACTTCGCCGGCCTGACGCTGGCGCCTCCCACGGCGGCGGCGGGCCAGGCCGCGCCGGCGTCGATTGCGGCTCCGCCCACGGTGGGGAGCAGCCGTACGTTCAAGGTCTGCTCGAACCTCACCTGCAGCTCGACCGCGACCGTCACGGCGACGGCGAAGACGGTGAACGGGCATCTGGCCATCTACGTGGACAACAACGCGCCGGCCAACGGCCTCACGCAGACCGACCTCGATTCCCTGGGAGCGCTGTTCGACACCAGGCTGTACGCCATCGATACCACCGCGTTCGGCCGCGAGTCGGATATCGACACCAACTCGGTGGTGATCGTACTGATGACGAACGTGGTCAACCAGCTGGTGACCAAGACGGTGTGCAAGACGCAGGGGTTCGTCGCCGGTTTCTTCTTCGGTGCCGATATCGACCCGCAGTTCGCGTCGTCGTACAATCACGGGGAGATCTTCTACTCGATCGTGGCGGATCCGGACAGCACGTTGTCCTGCGCGCACAGCGTGGCCCGTCTGAAATCCCTCGTGCCGGTGACGTTCATCCACGAGTTTCAGCACATGATCAGCTACAACCAGCACGTGCTGGTGCGCGGCGGGAGCCCGCAGGTCACCTGGCTCGACGAGGGGATGTCGCATTTCGCGGAGGAGCTGGGCGGGCGGAGCTTTCTGCCGACCGACCAGGCGAGCTTCTCCAACTTCGTCATTGGAGACCTGATCAACTCGTACTTCTATCTCGACTCCACCGCGACGCACTTTCTGGCGTTCTCCAGCGGCATCGGCACGCTGTCCGAGCGCGGGGCGGCGTGGCTCCTGATGCGTTATATGGCGGATCAATACGCGGCGGACACATCCTTCACCTCGATCGCGGCGTTCACACGGTCCATCGAGCTGAACAGCCTGCAGGGGGCGCCCGCCATCGCCAACGTGACCGGCACGCCCTTCGCCACGATCGTCGAACGCTGGGCTCTGGCGAACTACGTGTCGGACCTGCCGGGATTTGCCGCGCCGCCGGAGTTGCAGTACAAGTCCTGGCACTTCCGGACGACGTTCGCCTCGCTGAACCAGCAGGCGCCGTCGATCTTCGCGAAGCCGTTCCCGCTCACTCCGCCGCTGACAGCGGGAAGCGCCGTGTCGATCAGCGGCACGTTGCACGCGGGATCGGCCAACTACGCGCTGGCCTTCCAGCCGCCGTCCGGGGCGGGATTCGATCTGCTGTTCTCGGGCCCCAACGGTGCGGCGCTGCTGGGATCCAACGTGCCGAGGCTCAACGTCATTCGTATCCACTAGTGTCGTGACGCCTAGCCGACGTCTCCTCTGGACGTCGCTGGCCACCGTCCTTCTGGCGTTCCGCGTCGCCGCCCAATCGGGCGGCAGCGTCCTTCCGGAGCTGGCCGGCTCGACCCGCTCGGCGGGGCTGGGTGGCGCGGGGGTCGCGTTGATCGGCGACGCGGGCGCCCTGTTCGCCAATCCCGCGGGCATCGCCGCGGTCCGCCACGTGGCCGTCGAGGCCTCGCTGGAGCCCTATCTCGCCGGCTCGACCTACAGCGCCGCCGCCGTGGCGCTGCATGCCGGTCACATCGCCTGGGGCTTCGGCGCCCAGGCGCTGGATTACGGATCCGAGCCGCTCATCGTCCCCGACTCGAGTGCCGGCGGCCGTCGCGGCATCCCGACCGGCGGTACCTTCACCGCCGCCGATCTGCTCGGGACCGCGGGTGTCGTGTACCGGCGCGGATTCCTCGCCGTGGGCGGGGCGATGAAGTACGCGCGGATGCAGATCGGCGACTGGTCGGCTGATGCGTGGGGGGGCGATGTGGGGCTCGCCGCTGCCGTGTTCGATATCGCGGCACTCGGCGTGAGCGTGCAGAACCTTGGGGGCGACTTCGGCGCGTCCGGCCAGGGCGCCCGCTTGCCGCGGCGCACGCGCGCCGGCCTCACCATGAACTATGTGGATCCCCAGGGGACGTACCGGCTGCTGACCACTGTGGAAGGGCAATGGCCCGCGGGCGCGAGCGCTCGGCTCGCGACCGGTGTCGAGGGTGGGGTGGTCGCGCACGGCGTGGGACTGGTCGGCCGGGTGGGATTCGTGACGCGCTCGCCCACCAGTGCCGCCTCCCGCTGGAGCGTCGGTGGCGGCGTGGAGCTGCGGCACCTGCACGTCGACTACGCCTATCAGGCGTTCGACCTCGTGGGCGGCGGGACGCACCGCTTCGGGATCCGGTGGGCGCCCTAGTGGAGCGCCGCCGTCCCCGCTGGGGACGAATCGTGCTGCGGCTCGCGGCCGGCGTGGCGCTGGCCGTGCCGCTCGCGATCGCGGTGGCCCTGCTCGTCTCGGCGGACGCCCGCTATCTGGCCCGGGCGGGATTCGAGGAGGCGCGCATCCTGCTCAAGCGCCGGGCCATCGCCGCCCTGGTCGCGGATTCGTCGGTGGCCCCCGAACTGCGCCAGCGGCTGCGCCTGGTGCTCGAGGCGCGTGCCTTCGCCGACGACTCGCTCCAGCTCGCGGTCGGCGAGACCTACACCACGTACGCCGACGTCGGCCGGGACACGTTGCTGCTCGTGCTGTCGGCGGCCTCGCGGGACCGTCTGCGGCCCTACACCTGGACCTATCCGATCGTCGGGGTCGTGCCCTACAAGGGATTCTTCAGCACCAGCCTGGCCCGGGGCGCGGCCGCGGAGCTCGCGCGCGAGCGCTACGATACCTACCTGCGTCCCGCCGGGGCCTTCTCGACCCTCGGGTACTTCTCCGATCCGTTGTTGTCCACGGCGACCGAGCGCGACACCATGGAGCTCGTGGCGACGGTGATCCACGAGCTCGCCCACAACACGCTGTACGTGAAGAGCCAGACGCCGTTCAACGAGAGTTTCGCGAGCTTCGTGGGCTACCGCGGGGCAGAGGCCTTCTTCCGTGCGCGCGGCGATACCGTGGATGCGCGGCGCGCCGCAGCACGCTGGGGCGACGAGCGGACCCTGGATGTCTTCTGGGCGGAGCTGGCGCGGCGGCTCGATTCGGCATACACCGAGGCCCGGACCCCGGCGGCGGTGGACGCCGCCCGGGCGTCGCTGTTCGGCTGGGGGCGCGAGCAGCTCACGGGTCCCGTCGGGCAGAGTCTGGAAACGTACGACTGGCGCTGGTTCGCCGAGGCGCCCCTCAACAACGCCGTGGTGATCGCGCAGCGCATCTACCGGCAGAACCTCAACCTGTTCGACGACCTGTACGCAGCCGCGGGAGGCAACCTGGCCGAGACGATCCGGGCGGTCCAGGTGCGGGTGTTCACGCAGACGGATGGGGATCCCTACCGGGCGCTGTATTCGCGGCCGGGCCCGCCGGACTGAGGCCGTCGTGGACCGGACACGGAGTATCGATATCGCGGCGCCGCCCGACGTCGTCTGGGCCGTCTGGTCGGACATCGAGCGGTGGCCCGAGTGGACTGCGAGCGTCGCGCGCGTCG
>DATGDE010000265.1:0-4869 GCA_035311125.1 Gemmatimonadales bacterium | reverse complement strand
CGCGGCATCGTCCTGCTCGGCGTCGTGTCGGCGCCCCGGCTCGCAGCCCAGCATCTCCATCATCTGCCCGCCACGCCCCGGACCGTGGCCTACGGCTACTACAGCGCCGCCGCGACGCCGGTGCTGCACATCGCCTCGGGCGATACCGTGGAAGTCGAGACGCTCATCACCAATCGCCCCGATCGCCTCGAGGCCGCGGGCGTCGCGCCGGCCGACGTGCAACAGTCGCTGCGCGACATCGTCGCCCAGGTCACCGACCGCGGTCCCGGTGGCCACATCCTCACCGGGCCGATCTACGTCGAGGGGGCCGATTCGGGGGACGTGCTCGAGGTGAAGATCCTCGGCATCGATCTCGCCATTCCCTACGGGTACAACGGCTGCGCCGGGTTTCTCCGCAGCAACTGCGACAGCACGAACACCACCCGCATCATCCCGCTCGACCGCGGCCGCATGGTCGCCCGGTTCGCGCCGGGGATGGAGATTCCCCTGCATCCCTTCTTCGGCAGCATGGGTGTGGCGCCGCCGCGCGATTCGGGCCGCGTGAGCAGCAACCCGCCCGGTATGCACGCGGGGAACATGGACAACAAGGAGCTGGTGGCGGGGACGACGTTGTTCATTCCGATTCACGTCGCCGGCGCACTGTTCGAGGTGGGCGACGGGCACGCGGCGCAGGGAGACGGAGAAGTGGATCAGACCGCCATCGAGACGTCGCTGCGCGGCCGGCTACAGCTGACCGTACGCAAGAACATGCACCTCGCCTGGCCGCGCGCCGAGACGCCGACACACTTCATCACGATGGGGATGGACAAGGACCTCACCAAAGCCACGCAGATCGCCGTCCAGCAGGCGATCGACTTCATCGCGGCCTATCGCGGGTGGTCGAACATGGAGGCGTACCGGCTGGTGAGCGTCGCCTGCGATGTGCGCGTCACCGAGCTGGTCGACGGCAACGTCGGCGTGCACGTCATGATTCCGAAGGCGATCGTAGGGAGGGCAGCACCATAAGACAACTCTCACCGCGCCTTCATCTCGCCTTGACCGCAGCAGCGGTACCTATTCTCTAACAGGTAACCCGTTGTTCGAGGCGACATTGGGGGGCCGATGGGGCAGGGCGACGCACCTCCGGTGACACTGAAGCGCGAACCGTGCGTGCGATTCTCGCTGTTGGCCCACCTGATCGCTTCCGGTCCCCGCACCTCGTCCTGGCGTGAAGAGCTGCCACGCGGCGTGGCAACGGTGGCCGGTCATCTCGCCGTCCTCCTGTATGTCGTGCTCATGCTTCCCGCGGTGACGACGACCGGATCCGTGCCGGAAACCGTCACCTATCTGGACGTCGCCCCCCCGCTCGCCGCACGGTCACCCCGCGCGGTGCTCCCGCCGCAGCCCCCGGTCGTGCGCCAGGGCCTGCACATCCCCGCGATCGAGCCGGAAGTCTCCCGGCCCGGCATGCTGGCTGGCTTTCAGGAGCTGCTGACGCCGGGGCGAGTCGCCGGGCTCCCGCCGGTGGACGTCGCGCAGGAGGCGGTGAGCGAATCGGATTTCAAGGGGCGTGGCGTGGCGGGCGGCGTGGCGGGCGGCGAGAAGCCCAAGGAAGTTCCCGCGCCGACCGACTCGACGCCGCAGCCGGTCACTGCTACCGGGCGGCCGTACGAGGCCGCGGTGGTGCAGGACCTGCCTGTGCTGCTGAATCGTTCCGAGCTCCCCGTCATTCTGCGACACCTCTATCCACCGCTACTGCGCGTCGCGGGCATGGGCGGGAGGGTGAGGGCCGAGTTCGTGGTGGATGCGACGGGTCGGGTGGATGACGGGTCGGTGCACGTCCTCGACTCGCCCCACCCGCTGTTCAGCTCCGCGACACGCTCCGCGCTCGAGCAGTTCCGTTTCCGTCCCGGTCGTGTGCTGGCCGGCGGACAGACGAGACCGGTGGCGGTCCTCGTCGTCATGACGATCGAATGGACCCTGACTGATGGAGGCTCCAGATGACGCTCGCCGAGCTTGTCGCCCGCATGGGACTGATACCGTGGCTGGTGATCGGCTTGCTGGCCGCGCTCAACGTGCTGACCCTCACGGTCGCCGCCGTGAAATGGAGCCGCCTGCGGGCCCTGAGGAGATCGACGCGCGCGTTTGCGCCGCAGTTCGCCCTCGCGCTCCAGGAGGACCGCGTCGAGGACGCCGTGCAGCTCGCGCGAATGAACGGCAAGTCGCACCTGGCCCGGGTGCTGGGCGATGCGCTGGAGCGGGCCGCGCCGCTGCTGGACGATCCCGAGCTGGCGGGGCGCGCGGTCGAGTCCGCCGAGCGGATGGTGATGCGGGGGCAGATCCGCCTCGCCACGGAGCTCAAGCACCGGCTGTCGGCGCTCGCCACCATCGGGGCGACGGCGCCGTTCGTCGGCCTGCTGGGCACGGTCGTCGGGATCACCAATTCGTTCATGGGGATCGCGCGCTCGGGCGGCGGCGGCATCGAGGCGGTGGCGGGCGGCGTGGGTGAGGCTCTGATCACCACCGCGGTCGGGCTCGTGGTCGCGATTCCCGCGCTGTGGCTCTACAACTACTTCATCTCCCGCCTGGAAGAGCTGTTCGCCGAGCTGGCGTACGTCTCGGACGAGCTGATCGACTGGCTGTCGCTCCGCCGGGCCGGTGTCGTGATGAAGTACGAGATGGCCTGATGGCGTTCTCGGCCAGACGGGCGGCCGGCCCGTCCCATCTTCCGGTGCTGCGCGCCCTGGGCGGCGAGCACGCCATCGCCGAGCTCAACATCACGCCGATGATCGACGTCATGCTGGCCCTCCTGATCATCTTCATGGTCGTGACGCCGGTGCTCACCGAGTACGCCGCGACGCTGCCGGTGGCGCGGCACCCCGTGCCCCAGACGCTGGATGATGCGGTGACGCTGGGCATCGACCGGACCGGGACGTTCTTCCTCGGCGCCGACACGATCCCGGCCGGCCAGTTGACCGAGCGGCTGGCGCGGATCTACGCGGCCCGCCCGGGCGACCACCTGCTGTACCTGCGGGCCGACCGTGGGGTGCAGTACCGTCTGGTGCTCGACGCGGTGGACGCCGCGCGGGCCGCGGGCGTGCGCACGATCGGCGCCATCAGCTTCCCCGCGACGCCGGGTGATTCCGGCAGAGGCCGTTCGCCATGAAGCGGCGCGCGAAGCCCTCGACGGGCGGCGGGTCGGTGGTGGCCGACATCAACATCACGCCGATGGTGGACGTGCTGCTGTGCCTGCTCATTCTCCAAATGGTGATCCAGCCGGGACTCCAGAAGGGCCTGGATGTGCAGCTGCCGCTGTCGGAGCGGGCAGCGACCGCCGCCACCACGTCCGCCCGCGATCAGATCGTGCTGCGCGTCGCTGCGGGGCCCGCCTACACCCTCAATGAGGTGGCCGTGCCGGCCGTCGACGTCGAGCGCACGCTGCGGGAGGTCTTCCGCGACCGGCCCCGGAAGGTGCTCTTCGTGGATGCAGCCGAGGACGTCCCCTACGAGGAAGTGATCGGCGCCGTGGACGCCGCGCGTGGCGCGGGCGTCAGGGTGGTCGGACTGGTGCCGCGGCCGGATCGTCGGTAACCGCCGAGCCGCCTGAGACCGCGAATCCTCGCGAACCCTCTGCCGTACGACCGACCACCCCAATTCCGTCGAGGCCCGAATCCGCCGTAGACGGTCAGCCGCATTTCACGGTCATTTCAAGGGCTCATGGAGAGATTGGGGCGCTACGGATACATCAAGATCACGTTCGGGGAGGCGTCCTATGACTACGCAGTCCATTCTCTCCACGGAGCGCGACACGCTGACCGCCACGCTCGAGCAGCGTTACGAGCACGCGGAAACCCGTGAGCTCGTCGTTCTCGTGAATGACGCGGCGGAGCTGATCCGCACCAAGGGAGAAGCGGCGTTCACCGACTTCCGGAGCTCCGGCAGCCGCTGGCGTCATGAAGAGAAGTACGTTTTCGTGCTGGATCCCGAGGGCAACATGCTGGTCCATGCCGATCCAACGATGGAAGGCAAGAACCAGATGGACCTGAAGGACATCAACGGCAAGCCCATCATCCGCGGGCTGATCGCCGCCGCGACGGCGATCCCCGGCAAACCGGAAGGCTGGTATCACTATCAGTGGCCCGTTCCGGGAGAGATCCTCCCGCGCTGGAAGAGCAGCTACGTCCGGCTCGTGAAGGCTCCATCCGGCAAGGGCTACATCGTCGGCAGCGGCATGTACAACGACCGCATGGAGCGGGCCTTCGTCGTGGATGCGGTGACGAGCGCCATCGGACTGATCGAGCAGCGTGGCGCAGCAGCCTTGCAGCTGCTCCGTGATCCGAAAGGTCCCTTCATCGTCAAGGATGCCTACGTCTTCGTGACCAGCATGGAGGGCATCGAGCTGGTCAATCCGGCCTTCCCGAACCTGGAAGGACGTGACTTGCTGGACGTGAAGGACACGCACGGCAAGTATCTGAACCGGGAGATGATCCAGCTGGTCCAGACCAGCGGCTCGGGATGGTCGGACTACATGTGGCCCAAGCCGGGTGACAGCGTCTCCACACAGAAGTCGGCATATGTGAGCCGGGCGAAGCTGGGGGATAAACAGGTGATGGTGGGCTGTGGGGTCTACCTGGCGGATGCGCCCACGGCGGCCGTACCTGCCAAGAAGATGACCGCTCCGGAGCTGATGACACTCGTCCGCGAAGCGGCTGCCGTTCTGGAGGAACGGGGCGAGAAAGCCTATCCCGAGCTTCGGAAGAAGGGGTCCAAGTGGTTCCGCGACGACACCTATCTCTTCGTCTTCACCATGGACGGGACCAGGGCGTTCCATGCGGCGGAGCCTGAAAGCGAAGGGCAGAACTCGAGCGAGAGCAAGGACATTCTGGGCAG
>DATGDE010000264.1:0-2039 GCA_035311125.1 Gemmatimonadales bacterium | reverse complement strand
CGGGATCGAGACCTCGGTGAACCGGCTGGCCGAGCTGATCGCGACGGCCGCCGGCCGCCCGAGCGAGGTCCGTCGGGCGCCGGCGCGTGCGGGCGAGATCCAACGGAGCGCCCTGGAGGTCACGAAGGCGGGTCGCGAGCTGGGCTGGCGCCCCCGGGTGCCGCTGCCCGAGGGGCTCGCGCGCACCATGCGATGGATCGCGGAGGGGTAGGGTGCTCCTGCAAGTCGGTCGAGCGCTGCCGTCCTCGCCTTGGGATCTGGTGCTGGCGTCGAGCCGCGAGACGAAGTTCGTCCTTGCGGTGCTGGTGGTGTTCTCGATCATCTCCTGGTACCTGATCATCCTGAAATGGTGGCAGTTCCGCCACATGCGTCGGCAGGCGGATCGCTTCATGCGCGAGATCGAGAAGACCAATCGCCTCGAGGAGGCGTATCACACGGCGATGCGCTTGCCGCCTTCGCCCTACAATCGCGTGCTGCGCGAAGCCGTCCAGTTCTTCTCGCACCTGAAGCCCGGCCTGCTGCGCGAGCCCGCCGGTCCGACCCCCACGCCGACGCTGACGATGATGCAGCTCGAGGCCTTGCGTATGGTGCTCGCCAAGGAGGTCGCCGCCGAGCGCGACGCCGCGGCGCGCTTCATCCCCTGGCTCGCCACGTTCGGCTCGGTGAGCCCGCTGCTCGGCCTCCTGGGGACAGTACTGGGTGTGATGGATGCCTTCATCGGCATCGCCGTGGGCGGCTCGGGCAACATCGGAGCGGTCGCGCCGGGCGTCGCCGAGGCGCTCGTGACCACCGTCGCCGGCCTCGCGGTCGCCGTCCCGGCGGTCATGTCGTACAACGCGTACGTCAACCGCCTGGGCCTGTTCGCGGGGGAGCTGGAGGGATTCGCCCAGGAGATTATCGGCACGCTGGCGCGTGAGGGGAGGCTCTAGCCGATGGCGGGTCTGGTGGGCGGCGGCGGGCTGCGGGGGCACGGCGAGCTGCCCCTGAATGCCGACATCAACGTCACCAGCCTGGTCGACGTGGCGTTCGTGCTGCTCATCATCTTCATGATCACCGCGCCGATCATGCAGGGCGGCGTGGACGTGCGCCTGCCGCGCGCCGAAGCCCGGCCGATCGAGCCCAAGGCGGGCCTCGTGGTGACGGTGGACCGCACGGGACGCATTTTCCTCGATCAGTCCGCGCTGTCCTACGAGGACTTCCGCGCGACCTTCCCGGCGTTCGTGCGCACGCGTCGTCCCACGGGGGTGTACCTGCGCGCCGACGGGCGTGTCGCCTACGCCACGGTCGTGCAGGTGCTGGCCGTGATTCGCGCGGCCGGGGTGACCGACGTGGGGCTCGTCGCCGAGCCGGAGACCACGCCGTGAATCATCGCATGCGCGTGGCGACGAACGTCCCGCTCGGACTGGCCGGCACCATCGTCGTGCACGGCGCGGTGCTCCTCCTCTTTCTCGCCTCCGCTTCGGGCGCGCGCTCGGCGCCGCCGACCTATCGCGTGCGGCTCGTTGCCGCGCCGGATCTGCCGCCTGACGCGCGTCCCGCCCCGCCGGCCGTCGAGCGTGAGGCCGCGCCCCGGGAGCCGCCGCCGCCGGCGCCGAAACCCGCGCCCAAGAACACCGCCGCGACCGCGGCGCCTCCGCCCGTCGCGGACACCAAGAAGCGCGAGGCCGCTCCCCGGACGACGCCCGCGGCTCGTCCCCTGCCGGGTGAGACGCCGAGCACCGGCAGCGACGTCGCGACCGTCAGCACCGAAGGGGTCGAGTTCCCGTTCCCCGAGTACCTCCAGAACGTCGTGTCCCAGGTGCTGCGGCGCTGGCAGCGGCCACTCGACAACACGCCGCTCGACGCCGAGGTCGCCTTCATGGTGCACCGGGACGGCAGTATCACCGACCTGCAGTTCGTGAAGCGGTCCGGCAACTTCGCATTCGATCTCGAAGCGCAGGGAGCGATCGAGGAGGCCGGACGGTTCAAAGCGTTCGGCGACCTGCCGGACGGCTGGGTGCCGGACGTGCTCTTCGTGCGGTTCTATTTCTCGGGGCAGC
>DATGDE010000263.1:0-2084 GCA_035311125.1 Gemmatimonadales bacterium | reverse complement strand
GAAGAAGGGCGACGAGGTCGACGTGCTCATCCTGAACGTGGATGCCGAGAACAAGCGCATCTCGCTCGGGCTGAAACAGGCGCAGGACGATCCCTGGCTGCGGATTGGCGAGACCTATCCGGTCGGCACCGAGCTGCGCGGTCGAGTGCTGCGGCTGATGGACAAGGGTGTGGTGGTGGATATCGGCAACGACATCGAAGGGTTCATCCCGATGTCGCAGCTTGGTATCCCCGAGCTGCACAATCCCGCCGATGCCGTGAAGGAAGGGCAAGCGGTAGACCTGAAGGTGCTTGAGGTGGACCCGATTCATCACCGCATTGTGCTGGCCGCGACGGGCTTCCCGCCGGAAGAGCCGGTCAAACCGGAAGGTCAGGCAGACGTAGGCGCATAGGCGCTCAGCGGTTGCGAGTTTCGAGGGGTCAGGTCCGGGCATGGGATCTGACCCCTCGGTGTGTGGCGCGGCTTCCTGCCCCGCCGGGCGTCTGCCTGTAGATTCCCGCCCTATGTCCATGAGAGAAAAGCTCGACCTCCTGCAGCAGAAGCGCGCCGCCGCCGAGCAGGGTGGCGGGGCCGATCGCATCGCCACGCAGCACAAGAAGGGCAAGATGACGGCGCGCGAGCGCCTCGAGGTGCTGCTCGATCCGGGTTCCTTTACGGAGCTCGACCGGTTCGTCGTGCATCGCTCCACGGATTTCGGGCTCGCCGAGCAGCAGATACCGGGCGACGGAGTGGTCACCGGATGGGGGCGGGTCGAGGGGCGATTGGTGTACGCGTTCGCCCAGGACTTCACGGTCTTCGGCGGCTCGCTGTCGGAAACGCACGCCGAGAAGATCTGCAAGGTGATGGACCTGGCCGTCCGCAACGGCGCCCCGATCATCGGGCTCAACGATTCGGGCGGCGCGCGCATCCAGGAGGGCGTCGCGTCGCTGGGCGGCTACGCCGACATCTTCCTGCGCAATACGCTGGCCTCGGGCGTGGTCCCCCAGATCAGCGCGGTGCTCGGTCCCTGCGCCGGCGGCGCCGTCTACAGTCCCGCGATCACCGACTTCGTCTGCATGGTGCGGGGCATTTCCTACATGTTCGTGACCGGCCCGAACGTCGTGAAGACGGTGACGCACGAGGAAGTGGATTTCGAGCAACTGGGCGGCGCCGACGTCCACGGCGCGACTTCGGGCGTGGCGCATTTCGTGTACGACTCCGAGCTCGAGTGTCTGACGGCGATCCGCACGCTGCTCTCGTACCTGCCCTCGAACAACCTCGACAGTCCGCCCGTGCGCGGCTCGGCCGACCCGCCGGACCGGCGGGACGAGGCGCTGCTGGACATCGTCCCAGACGAGGCGAACAAGCCCTACGACATGCACGACGTGATCCGGCGCGTGGTGGACGGAGGCGAGTTCCTGGAGGTCCACGCCGACTACGCGACCAACCTGGTCGTCGGCTTCGCCCGGCTCGCCGGACGCTCCGTGGGGGTGGTGGCGAACCAGCCGGCGAGCCTGGCGGGCGTGCTCGATATCAGCGCGTCGCTCAAGGGCGCACGGTTCATCCGCTTCTGCGATGCCTTCAACATCCCGCTCGTCACGTTCGAAGACGTCCCCGGCTTCCTCCCCGGCGTCTCGCAGGAACACGGCGGGATCATCAAGCACGGGGCCAAACTGTTGTTCGCCTACTGCGAAGCGACCGTGCCCAAGCTCACCGTGATCACCCGCAAGGCATACGGCGGGGCGTACGACGTGATGAGCTCCAAGCACATCCGGGGGGACTACAACGTGGCCTGGCCGACCGCGGAGATCGCCGTGATGGGCGAGCGCGGCGCCGTCGAGATCCTGTACAAGGAAGAGGCGACCGAGGAGCGGGTGGCGGAGTATCGCACCAAGTTCGCGCATCCCTATCTGGCGGCGGGGCGGGGCTTCCTGGATGACGTGATCGACCCGCGCGACACGCGGCCGCGGCTCATCGAGGCGCTCACCTCGCTGGAAACGAAGCGGGACCGGAATCCGCCGAAGAAGCATGGCAATATCCCGCTGTGAAACGGCTATCGGCTATCGGCTGTCGAGGTCGGCCGGGCGTGCATCCGATAGCCGATA
>DATGDE010000262.1:0-1800 GCA_035311125.1 Gemmatimonadales bacterium | reverse complement strand
TCGAGATCACCTCGCTGCTGCTGCTGGCGGCCATCGTCGGAGCGGTCGTCCTCGCGAAGCGGAGGGTCTGAGCGTGTTCCTCGGGCGCGCCCTCGCGGTCTCCGCGATCCTGTTCTCGCTCGGCGTCACCGGCGTGCTGATGCGCCGCAACGCGATCATCATCTTCATGTGCATCGAGCTGATGCTCAACGCGGCGAACCTCGCGCTCGTCGCGCTCTCGCAGCAGCTCGGGCCCGACGGGCAGGTGTTCGTGTTCTTCGTGATGACCGTCGCGGCCGCCGAGGCCGCCGTCGGTCTCGCCATCGTCATCGCGGTGTTCCGGCACCGCGAGTCGGTGAACCTCGAGAACATCAACCTCCTCCGCGGGTGAACCCTCTCGCCGGTACGGCTGCCGACCTCGTCGGCCTGACCGTCCTCCTCCCGTTCCTCGGCTTCCTGGTGAACGGGACCCTCGCCTTCGTGCGGCCCCAGGCCAAGCGCGCCGTGACCGCCGTGGGCGTGGGCTCCGTGGCGCTGGCCTTCGTCCTCGGGGTGTTCGTCTTCCTCGCGGTGCTGGGCGCCAAGCCGGAGGAGCCGTACGTCCGCACGCTGTGGACCTGGATGCCGGTCGGGGACCTGCGGATCGCCGCGGCGCTCCAGGTGGACCAGCTGTCGGTCGTGATGCTGCTGGTGGTCACGGGCGTCGGCGCCCTGATCCACCTCTTCAGCGTCGGGTACATGGGGGACGACCCGGGGTACGCGCGCTACTTCGCGTACCTCAACCTGTTCATCGCCTTCATGCTCGTGCTGGTGCTCAGCGCCAGCTTCCCGGTGATGTTCATCGGCTGGGAGGGCGTGGGCCTCTGCTCCTACCTGCTCATCGGCTTCTGGTACGCCGACGTCGAGAAGGCGGAGGCGGGGCTCAAGGCCTTCCTGGTGAACCGCATCGGGGACACCGGGTTCATGATCGCGATGTTCCTGATCTTCGCCCAGCTCGGCACGCTGGACTTCGTGGCGACCGCGCCCGCGGCGGCGCAGCACTTCGCGAAGGGCTCGGGCACCGTCACGGCCATCGCGCTGCTGCTGTTCCTCGGGTGCGTCGGGAAGTCGGCCCAGATCCCGCTGTACGTCTGGCTCCCCGACGCCATGGCCGGCCCGACGCCCGTCTCCGCGCTGATCCACGCGGCCACGATGGTCACCGCCGGCGTGTTCCTGGTGGCCAGGGCCAACGTCTTCTTCGCCCTCGCGCCGGTCGCCGCCGCCGTGGTGGCGGGCGTGGGCGCGCTCACGGCCCTGTTCGCCGCCACCATCGGCCTCAAGCAGTGGGACATCAAGAAGGTGCTGGCGTACTCCACCGTGTCGCAGCTCGGCTACATGTTCATCGGCGTGGGCGCCGGGGCGTACGCGGCGGGGATGTTCCACCTGGTCACGCACGCCTTCTTCAAGGCGCTCCTCTTCCTCGGCTCGGGCAGCGTCATCCACGCGATGCACGCCGCCTACCACCACACGCACGGCCACGCCGACGCGCAGGACATGCGGAACATGGGCGGGCTGCGCGCGCACCTGCCGGTCACCGCGGCGGTGATGTGGGTGGCCACCCTCGCCATCGCCGGCATCCCGCCGTTCGCCGGGTTCTTCTCGAAGGACGAGATCCTCCTCGCGGCGTTCGCCCGCGGGGCGCAGGACCCGCTGTACTACGGCGTGTGGGTCCTGGGGCTCGCCGGCGCGCTGCTCACCGCGTTCTACATGACGCGGCTGATGCTCTACACCTTCCACGGACCCAACCGCACCGGCGACCTGGAGCGGCCGCACCTGCACGAG
>DATGDE010000261.1:0-12207 GCA_035311125.1 Gemmatimonadales bacterium | reverse complement strand
GTCACGGGGCAGCCGCTCTGCGCCCGGTCGTTCGACTACGCCACCGCGGTGGCGCAGATCAACAACCAGCCGCTGGATTGGGCGGGCAACCCGCCGCGCCTGCCGCTGGACCCGGGCGCCACCATCCCGACGACGGTCGCGACGATCTCGGGGAGCCCGCTGCGGGAGCGGTTCCAGATCTCGCCGTTCCCCGGCACGTCCTACAATGCGGTCGCCCAGACGGTGGATCCGCATCCCCACACCGAGAACAGCGTCGACATGACCGGGCGCTTCGGGGGGACGACCTTCTACACCAGCGCGGATCAGTACGCCGAAAACGGCGCCATCCGGTTCCTGCAGGGGCTGCGCCGCTACTCGTTCCGCGCCAACGTGGATCAGCTGATCGGGACCGACTGGACGGTCGCGGTGCGCTCCCAGTACAGCCGTCTGAGCGAGGACGGTCTCAACCAGGAAGCCGGCGGGCAAGCCTTCTTCCGGCTCACACGGGTGCCGGCGATCTCCAACGTCCTCGCCACCGACACGCTGGGCCGGCTGTACATCCGACCCAACCTGCAGCAGGGCGGGCAGCAGAACGAGAATCCGTTGTACTCGCTGCAGAACACGGATCGCAGCGACGTCACGAACCGCTTCATCGGCGGCGTGACGGTGCAGTACACGCCGGTGGACTGGATGTCCTTGAGCGGGAACTTCAGCTACGACTCGCACCGCGTGACGTTCTCGCAGATCAACGACAAGGGGTTCCGCACCACCGGGCCGACCGCGGCGCCCACGACCAACAACGGGTCCATCTTCCGGGGGAGCTCGGGCGACGAGGCGCTGAATACCGGGGTGAACGCGCTTTTCAAGAAGAACTTCCCCGGTGACCTGCGCACGCACTACACGCTCGCCTTCCAGTTCGAGGACCGGACGACCGACATCGAGACCGGGCAGGGCAATTTCCTGACGTTCAAGGGCGTCACGACCTTGAACAACACGCAGGCGACGGGTCGCACCATCGCGTCCTCCGCGACGGAGATCAAGCAGCTCGGACTGTCGGCCGGGGCAGGGGCCGAGCTCAAGTCGCGCTACATCCTCGACGCGACGGTGCGCCGGGACGGCAGCTCGCTGTTCGGCGCCGGTAACCGCTGGGCGACCTGGGGTCGTGTCTCCGGCGCCTGGCTCATGAATCGTGAGCCGTGGTGGCCGCTCGCGCAGGTCAGCCTGTTCAAGTTGCACGCCTCCTACGGCTCGGCCGGCGGCTCGCCCCGGTTCGACGCCCAGTACGAGACGTTCGGGATCGGCACCGGCGGCGTGCCGACGCTCGGCGCCCTCGGGAACCGGCAGCTCCGGCCCGAAGTCCACAAAGAGCTCGAGCTGGGGTCGGATATCGAGCTGCTGAACCGGTACGCGCTCAGCGTCACCTACGCCAAGGCGAACATCAAGGACCAGATTCTGCCGGCGCCGGTGTCGTTCTCGACCGGGTTCAACACCCAGTGGCAGAACGCCGGCACGCTCCAGAACAAGACGTGGGAGCTGTCGCTGAACGTGCCGGTGATCGAGAAGCGCGATGCGTCCTGGTCGATGCGGTTCATCTACAGCCGCAACCGCTCGGTGATCACGCAGCTCGGTGTGCCGCCCTACTTCTTCGGCGGCGGCAACCAGGGCAACACGACGATGTTCCGGGCGGTGCAGGGCGAGCGGTTCGGCACGATCTACGGCCACCGCTTCGTCACGAGCTGCGCCGAGCTGCCGGCGCCCTACAACCAGGACTGCGGCGGGCCGACCAGCTCCTACCAGCGCAACGATGAGGGCTTCATCGTGTGGGTGGGCGCGGGCAACAGCTACAAGGACGGGATCACCCGGAACCTGTGGGAGACTTCGCACGCGCAGGGGGCCTTCGGCGTCGTCGAGAACTGGGGCATGCCGATCCTCGTCCGTCAGAACGGTGTGGCGTCGCTGGTGCCGCTGGGCAACGCCCTCCCCAATTTCCAGTTCGCCGTCACCCAGGACGTCAGCTGGCGGCGCTTCTCGCTGTATGCGCTGGTGGACGCCTCGATCGGGCAACGGGTGTTCGACGAGGGGTTCCACTGGGCCCACCTCGATTTCCTGTCGAAGGACGTGGATCAAAACGGGAAGTCCGTGCAGACGGCCAAGCCGATCGGCTACTTCTGGCGCGCCAACTCGGCCGACGGGTTCACCGGGCTGGGGGGCTACTACGATCAGCTCGGTCCCAACAACTACTCGGTCGAGGACGCGAGCTACGCGAAGCTGCGGGAGCTCTCCCTGTCCTATCGCATCGGCGCCATCGCGGGACGTGGTGACTGGGCGGTGAGCCTCATCGGACGCAACCTGTACACGCTCACCCGGTACCGGGGGTTCGACCCCGAGGTCGGGCTGGCGCAGGGCGAGGCGAACTCCGGTGTGATCAACGCCGTGGACGATTTCACGTTCCCGAATCTGCGCAGCTTCACGATTGCCGTGCGCACGAGCTTCTAGACCGATGGTCCGGTGGCGGAGGGCGGGCTCGCCTCCGCGACCGGGCCGTCCCTCGACCTGACCGAGAGGAACCGATGCAACTCCTTCGTCTTGCTCTGTGTGGCGCGGTGGCGCTGTCGTTCGCGGCGTGCCAGGACACGCTGGTCGAGCAGAACACGAATGCGGCCGACCGGGACCGCGCCCTCGCGACCTTCGCCGATCTCGAAGCCTTCCTCGGCTCGGGCTACAACACCGCCCACAACGGCGTGCTCGCGGGCTCGAACGACGATCTCCAGACGCAGCTGCAGGTGATGGGGCTCGAGAACGTCTCGGGCCTCGCCAATTTCGCCATGGGCCCGCGGGGCAACGTGCCGCGCGGCATCATCGACAACCAGCCCGGGGGCACCGGGGATGCGGGCAACACCCGGGACTTCGCCGTGGAGCACCGCGCGGCGCGGATCGCGTCCATTTCCCTGGCGCGGCTGGCGGTCCTGACGAGCGGCAATGCGGGGCAGGATGCGCGCGACCGGGCGTTCTGCTTCTTCGTGCGCGGGGTGGCGCTCGGCAACCTGGCGCTCGCGTACGACTCCGCCTCGATCCTCACGGAGAACGACGGCCCGGAAGCGATCATCCCGCTCTCCGGCTACCAGGACGTCATGAGTGCCGCGTTGCGCGATCTCGATACGGCGATCGCGATCATCACCGCCAATCCCAGCATGCCGGCGTTGCCGGCGACGTGGATCAACGGCAACGCGCTCTCCGGCCCGAACTTCATCCGGTTCATCCGCTCCTACAAGGCGCGGTTCCGGGCCGGCGTGGCCCGGACGCCTGCCGACCGCGCAGCAGTGGACTGGGCGGCGGTGATCGCCGACGTGCAGAACGGCATCACGTCCGACTTCATCATCGCCATGGATCCCTCGTCGGGCTGGGACGTCATCTGGCCGGTCCAGGCGTTCGCTACCGGCTCCGCGAGCTGGGGGCAGATGCACCAGTTCATCCTGGGCATGGCCGACACCTCCGGCGGCTACGACGCGTGGCTCGCCACGCCGCGCGCCCTGCGCGCCCCGTTCGTCGTGGTGACGCCGGATCTGCGCCTGCCGCAGGGGACGACGCGGGCGGCGCAGAACGCCGATGCGCGGGCGGGGTACGGCCAGTTCTACGCGAGCGGTACGAACCCGGGCCGCCCCTACATCCGCAATCGGCCGGCTGGTGAGGACGCGCCGCAGGATCCGTTCGGGATGTCCTTCTACGATTGGTGGCGGACGCGCGGCTTTTTCGCGGCGTCCCCGACGCGCACCGGTCCCTATCCGGTCATGACGCGCGCCGAGATGCACCTGCTCGAGGCCGAGGGATACCTGCGACAGGGGCAGTACGCCCTGGCGATCCCCTTGATCAACGAGACGCGGGCGGACACGGCGCGGGGGGGCCTGCCGGCCATTCCGCTGACGGTCGCCGACAGCGTGACGCCCGTGCCGGGCGGCACCGCCTGCGTGCCGCGCGTGCCCGACATCGCGCAGGGCTTCAGGGCCAGCAAGTGCGGCAACGTGTGGGATGCGATGAAGTGGGAGTTCCGCCTCGAGACGGCCTATGCGGGCTACGGCATGTGGTACTTCGCGGCGCGCGGTTGGGGGGACCTGCCCGAGGGCACGGCGATCAACTGGCCGGTGCCGAACCAGGAGATGTTGACGCGGCAGCAGCCGTTCTACGGGCTGGGTGGCGTCGGGCTGCCGGGCGGGTCGGCCAAGGGCAATTACGGTCTCTTCTCCGGCGGCGTCTACTGATGCGAGGCATTGCGGCGGTCGTGCTGCTGATGGCGCTGGCGGGGTGCTATTCCTACACCCCGCTGGCGACGCCCTCGCCCGTGCCGGGGACCAAGGTCGCGCTGGTGTTGAGCGATGCCGGACGGGTCGGCCTCGGGCCGGCGGTCGGTGAGGGGACGTCCCGCCTCGAAGGGTCGATCGTCAGCGCGTCCGACACGGCCTACGTCCTGTCGGTCTCCGACGTCTACGGCATCAGCGGCAGTCACGCCCAGTGGGCGGGGGAGCAGGTCCAGGTCCAGAAATCCTACGTCGCGAATTCGATGGAGCGCCGGTTCTCGCGCGGCCGCACGGTGTTCATGGCGGGCGGCACGGCGGCGGCGTTGGTGACCTTCCTCCTGACACGGGACCTGTTGGGTCTGGGCGGGTCGGGGGTCTCCAACCTCCCCGGCGGCGACGGCGGAGGGCAGAACCAGTGAGGAACCACATCACCTCTTTCGATTCGAGCGAGCCAATGACTGCACTTCGGTTCTGTGCCCTGAGCGGCGTCGTGTTCCTGGGGGTCGGGTGCTCGAAAGAAAAGACATTCACCGAGCCCCTGCCTCCGCTGGCGGCGATCCACTTCCTCAACGCCATCCCCGACACGATGCAGCTGGACTTCCGCGTCGTGGACATCGTCTCGAATGCGGGATTCTTCGACGCGAATTTCCGCGACGGCAACATGTTCTATACCGGCATCGAGGCGGGCAACCGGGAGATCCGGGTGTTCCTGAGCAGCACCGATCCGAACATCTCCTCCCAGGTCGTGTGGGATTCCACGCTCACCCTCACCGAGGCGACGCACTATACGCTGATCCAGACGGGGTTCGCCCGCAGCGGCCAGACCCCGGCGCGTTCGGCCTGGGTGTTGACGGACGCGCCCGCCGCGCCGGGGGCCGCGCAGATCGGGCTGCGCGTGGTGCACGCGGGCGCGGGGATGCCGAACGTGGACGTGAACGTCACGCATCATGCGACGGACACGCTGCCGGACACGCCGCTGCTGGCCAATGTCGCCTACGGGACCGCCAGCTCCTACCTGACGCTGCCGGTGGACGCCGTGGCGACCGATACGACGCGGGTGGTGATCACCGCAGCCGGCACGAAGACCCCGGTGCTCGCCGTCGTGAAGCCGCCGGTGGGTCTCGCCGGAACTGCGACCACGAATCCGATCGCCGGCGCGCGGGTGGCGGGCTCGGTGCTCAGCGCGGTCATCGTGCCGCCCTCGGTGGCCGGCAGCAGGGCGCCGCAGACGGCGCCGTTCCTGGTTCCGACGGCCGTCTTCCTGGTGGACAAGCGACCGTAGGAGCCGCCCTCGGACGTCACCGGACGCCGTCACCCGCACGCCGGGTGACGGCGTTTTCGTTCAGGGGGCAGGCCGCCAGCGCGGGATGACGTCGGCGTAGAGCTGTTTCGTGATCCGCGTGGGCTGGCTGCCGTCGGCGTACATGATCCAGATGTGCCCGTCGCTGTCGTAGGCGATCTCCGCGCCGTCGGGCGACCAGGATGGGAACTCGGCCGGCGCCGATCCCCGGGTGAGCTGCCGCGGATTCGTGCCGTCGGCGTTCATCACCCAGATCTCGAGCTGGCCGCTGCGCTCGCTGGCGAAGGCGAGCTTCGTGCCGTCGGGCGACCAGGCGGGCGTGACGTCGTTGAAGGCGCCGGTCCCCGGAGTGAGATTGACCGGGTTCGACCCGTCGGCCGCGTTCATCACGAAGATGTCGGAGATGCTGTCGGTGGGCGAAGCATGCGCGAACGCCAGTTTGCTGCCGTCGGGGGACCAGGCGGGCTGACCGTCTTCCCCCGGCATCGTCGTCAGGCGCACGGGATTCGTGCCGGCCGCCCCCATGACGTAGACCTCGTAGTCGCCGCTGTCCCGGTCGGTGGCGAAGGCGAGCTTCGTGCCATCGGGCGACCAGGCGGGCTGAATGTCGTTCGCCAGGTCGGTCGTGAGCTTGGTCAGCCCGGTGCCGTCGACGCCGATCACGAAGACGTTGTAATTGACCGAGTCGCCGGCCTGCGGGATGCGGTCGGACTGGAACACGATCCGGTTGCCGTCCGGGGACCAGTTGGGCCAGAGGTCGTTGGCCAGGCTCGGGTCCAGTTGTCCCATGTTGGTGCCGTTGGGATTCATGAGATAGAGATCCCACTGGCCGAAGTTGCGGTTGGTCGCGAAAACGAGCCGGCCGGGGACGCCCGCCGGGCCCGAAGGCAGCTTGTCCGCGCACCCGGGCAGCGCCAGGACGATCAGGGCGCGCCAGGCCCGTCTCACGAGGGGCTCCTGGCCCCCGCTTTCGACCGGTAGATCGAGTCGAGGATGCGCGAGAAGTCCGGCATGGGGATCGCCCCCTGGGCGAGCCCGCCCTCGATGTAGAAGCTCGGCGTGGCGTTCGCGCCGGCGCGCACCGACCCCTGTGCGTCCTGGGCGATGGCGTCGACGGTGGCGCGCGAGTTGACGCAGCTCACCAGCGAGTCGCGCCGTACGCCGGCCGAGTCGGCGAGCGCGAAGAGCTGCGGGAGTGGCTCGTCCAGGGAGGCCCATTCCGGCTGATGGGCGTACAAGGCGTCGTGCATCGGCCAGAAGCGATGCTGCCGCGCCGCGCACATGGCGACCTGAGCCGCGGCCACGGCGTTCTTGTGGATCGAGCTGAGCGGGAAGTTCACGAACACCCAGCGCACTTTCCCCGTCTGGATGTAGTCGCGGTCGATCGCCGGGAACGTGGTGAGCGCGAACTGGCGGCAGGCGGGGCACTGGAAGTCCGCCATCTCGTAGACCGTCACCGGCGCGCCGGGGCGCCCCTTGGTGCGCTCTGCCAGGGGGTCGGTTTGACGCAGCGCGCCCGAGGGCAGCAGCGCCACCAGCAGGAGCCAGCGCCAGGGGCTCATATCAGCGGTACGGCCGGGATTTTGTCCATATCACGATGACTCCACAGGCGGCGGTCGATCCGGTGAACTCGGCCGGCACCTCGCCGGGTCCGCGGTACACCTCGATCCCGTAGATGTCGCGGATCGGGGTGTTCTCCTGGAACGAGTACACCTGCACGCCGTCGATCCACCACGTCGGCTGGCAGTACGGCGTGCGGGCCATGAAGACGAAGCACTCGAAGGTTTCCTGATTACAGCTGACGCGGACACCCCGGACGACGTGGAGGGCATCCCCGACCGAGCCGTATCCCTTCTTGGCGATCTCGTCCCATCGAATGTAGGCGCCCTGGCCGCTTTCGCGGCGCCGCTCGAAGTCGAGGTAGCGGGGCGCCAACTGCTCGGCGCGGGCTTCGACGACCACCGGCGCCAGGCGGTAGCCGGTGAAGTTCAGGGGGAACACCCCATTGACCGTATCGCCCGCGGCGAGATGTACCGTGAAGATGCCCTCTTCGTAGCCCACCGCCTCGACCGTGATCTCGGCGTCGCCCACGGGCAGCCCGAGCGCCTCGAACCGCCCGAGGGTATCGGTGGTGATGGCCGGCGGGCCCGACTTGATCCGGACCACGGCGCTGGCGACCGCGTGGCCGAGCTCGCTGTCGATGACGCGACCGCGCAGGGCGGCCTGAGCGGTCACCCGTGCCACCGTCCCGACGAGCAGGGCAGCCAGCAGGGCCGCCCCCCCATTGCGCGTCTTCATACAGGGGGTACTATAGGGCCCTAGCGGGGTTTCCAATAGTGTGTAGTATGGGAGCCTGAAGTAATGGTGTAGGCAGTATGAAATCAGCAGTAAGTAATGGTGTGGGCAGCATGAAGTAAAAAGGAAGGCCGTCCGATTTCCCAAGGTACCATCGCGCCCGCCGTCAACGGGTGATGCCAAGGGGGTCGTTACGTACAACTCCTGCCGCGTTTCACACCTTGCCGGGTGCCGTCCTCGGCCCGCAGGGCTTTTTCCATTCTCAATTCCATTTTCATCGTTTCCGCCAAGGGGGCAGATGATGCGCGCTCCACGGTCAGGATCGCTGCTGGTCAGCAGCGTCGTTGCCGCACTCGTCTTTCTCACCGGCCGTCCGCTTGTGGCGCAACAGGGCGCGGTCATTACCGGCCGCGTCACGACCGAGCAGGGTGATCCGCTCGGCGGCGCCAGCGTCGTGGTGGGGCAGACAAACCTGGGCGCCGTGACAGCGGCGAACGGGACCTACACCATCACGATCGGCGCGGATGGCGCTCATGGTCAGGAGGTCGTGCTGACGGCGCGCTACATCGGCCGCAAGCCCGTCAGCCGCACGATCACGCTCACGGTCGGCAGCCAGGAACAGAACTTCCAACTGGCGACCGATCCGCTGCGGCTCGAGGAGGTCGTGGTCACGGGCGTGGGTGAGGCCACGGCGCGCAAGAACCTGCCGTTCACCGTGGGCGGGGCCGACAAGGAGCAGCTGCAGGCCGTTCCCGGAGCGAGCGCGCTGGAGGCGCTGCAGGGCAAGGTCGCGGCCGTGCGGCTGGTGCCGACCTCGGCGCAGCCGGGCGGCGAGATGGCGATCCGCCTGCGCGGCGCCACGAGCATCGGCGGCCGGCAGGACCCGCTGTTCATCGTGGACGGCGTGCTGACGCAGTACGGGCTCGCCGACATGGCGCCGGAGGACGTCGCGCGTGTGGAAGTGATCAAGGGAGCGGCGGCCTCCTCGTTGTACGGCTCGAATGCGGCGAACGGCGTGATCCAGGTGTTCACCGATCGCGGCAGCTCGCTCCCCGACGGCACGCTGCGGGTGACGACGCGGCTCGAAGGTGGGGTCAACAACATGCCGTCCCGGCTGCAGTTCTCCCACTCGCACGCCTGGGAGATCGACGCCAACGGCGACTACGTGCTCAACGCCGCCGGCGGCCGGATCGTCAAGCCGGACCAGATCGCCAACAATCCCTTCAAGACCTACTACGACCACTGGGACGCGGTGGTGAGCCAGGGGCAGTTCTGGAACGGCTACGTCTCCGTCGGGCAGCGGCGCGGGACGACGAACTTCCAGGCCTCGCTCCAGAACACGCGGAACGGCGGCGTGGTCTTCGGGCTGGGGGGGTACACCCGGCAGAATTTCCGGCTCAACCTCGACCAGCAGATGCGCTCGAACATCGATGCCTCGTGGAGCGCGTTCTACGGCACGTCCACGAACGGGCGGTCGAATGAGGGTCAGGCGGGGCCGTTCTACGGGCTGATGTTCGTGCAGCCGGACGTCAACATCAAGGCCCCGTGTCCCGCGGGAACGGTGGGCGGAGCGGCGGGCATCCCGTATTGCCCGGTCGTGCCGCTGAGCGGTGATGTGGCGAACGACTACAACCCGCTCTACACGCTGGCCAACGAGAAGATCAACCAGGACCGGAACCGGTTCTCCGGATCGGGCCGGCTCCGCTGGCGGATGCTCAACTGGCTGTCGTCGGAAGGATCGTTCGGCTACGATCAGGAAGCGCAGACCTACTCGGACGAGACGCCGTTCGGCTTCCGGACGTCGTCCGGCCAGACGACCCCCGGGAATCTGCTCGAACGGACGAACAACGACTGGTCCTACAATACCAGCGCCACGATCACCAGCGTGCGCCGCTTCGGCAGCATCGCCAACACGACGAAGCTGGGCACCACCTTCGAGTCGCAGCGGAACCGGTTGCTCCAGACGTTCGCGGGCAAGCTGGTCGTGGGGAACGTGCCCGAGTTCGCCGGCGCCGACGTCTCGAGCCTGAGCGCCGCCTCGACCGACGAGCGCATCCGGAGCCAGAGCTATTACGGCGTGTCCACGTTCGAAATCCGGGACCGCTACACCCTGGACGGCCTGGTCCGGCGGGACGGCTCGTCGCTGTTCGGACCGGGGAACCGCTGGGCCACCTACTACCGGGTCTCCGGCGCGTGGCGGGTGACGCAGGACATGCATGTGCCGGGCGTCGAGGAGTGGAAGCTGCGCGCCTCGTACGGCACGGCGGGTCTGCGGCCCAATTACAGCGATCAGTATGAGATCCTGAGCGTGAACGCGAGCGGCTTCGTGCCGCTGATCCTCGGCAACCCGCTCCTCAAGCCGGCCCGGTCGGCCGAGCTGGAGGCGGGGACGGACATCGACTTCGCGGGCGGCCGCCTCAGCGCCGAGTACACGTTCTCCCGCAAGAACACGACCGATCAGCTGCTGCTCGTCGATCTGCCGGCCGTGGCCGGCTTCCGGCAGGGGCAGTGGCAGAATACCGGGGCCCTGCGGGCGACGACGCACGAGATCACGCTGGAGGCGCGGCTGCTCAACGGCCCCCAGACGGGGCTCACCTTGAACATCGTGGGCGACCGCACCCGGCAGAAGATCACCGAGTGGAACCTGCCGGAGCGGCTGTACGGCTTCGAGCAGATGCCCAGCGCCTTCTTCCTGGGCAAGGGCTCGGACTTGGGCGTGATGTACGGCAATCGCTGGGTGCGTAACATCGACGATCTGTACGCCGATCCGGCCAAGGCGGCCCTGTCCGGACCGGGCCAGGCATGGAGCCGTGACAGCGTCATGATCAACGAGGACGGCTACGTCGTGCGGCGGAGCGCCTACGGCACGCCCAACGAGCGGGCCATCAAGTACACCTTCTGCAAGCGCGCGGACGCGGCGGGGAACTGCCTGGAAACCTCGCAGACCACAAGAATCGGCAACGCGAACCCGAAGTTCAATCTGAGCTTCAACCTGCGCTTCAACTATCACCGCTTCATCCTGAACGGGCTGCTCGATTGGACTTACGGTGGCCAGATCTACAACGGGACGCGCCAATGGGCGTTCCAGGCGACCCGCGACAAGGTGCAGGACCAGGCGGGCAAGCCGCAAAACGACGCCACGTGCGGCGTCGTCTCGGATCCGATGCCCAAGTGTCCCCAGAAAGCCCTGCCGTATTACGGCGTGGGGTTCTACAACGGCCTCGATCCGAACGACTACTTCGTCGAGAGCGGGTCGTACGCCAAGCTCAAGGAGCTGTCGCTGAGCTACAGCTTCACGAACGATCAACTCGGCCGGTTCGGGCTGCACGGCATCCACGAGGTACGGCTCGGTTTCATCGCCCGGAACCTGTTCACGATCACCAAGTACAGCGGGCTCGATCCGGAGATTTCGGGTCGGTATGGCGATCCGTTCCAGGTGAGAATGGACTGGTACCAGTATCCACAGTACCGCACCTTCTCGACCATGGTCGAGATCTCGTACTGAGAGGGGACCTGACATGAACGTTCATCCAAGGATTCCGATGCTCCGGTCCTCGTTGCTCCTCGGCACGCTGGTGGCGGCCGTGGTGTGGACCGGCGGCTGCAGCCTGGACATCGGCAACCCGAACGCGCCCGACAAGAACCGCGCGTTCGCCGACCCGGCCGGGCTCGCCAAGCTGATGGGCGGCGCGTTCCGGACCTGGGTCGGCACGCGCGGCGATTACTTCGGCGCGCTGCCGATGACCGCGATGGCCGACAACTACACGGCGTCGTGGAACAACGCGGCCATCCGCTTCTACTCTTCCGTCGGCTCCGACTGCCCCTCCCGCTGCGGCTGGAACAACAGCTCGACGGCGCCCGAGGCGGCGGGCGGCCCGACCGTCGCGAGCCAGTGGTACGGTTACTACACCGTGCTGGTGTCGGCCAACGCCGTGCTCACGGGGATCAAGAACGGCGTCTGCTTCGACGATGACTGTAAGGTCGACAGCACGCTGACGGTGCGCGACAAGGCGATCGCCAAGATGCTGCAGGGGATGGCCATGGGGGGCATCTCGCTGATCTACGATCAGGGCTTCATCGCCGACGAGAACACGGATCTGACCAACATCTCCTCCATTCCCTTCAGCACGCGGGCGGACGTGCGCGACGCCGCGTTGGCGAAGTTCGACGAGGCGTACACCCTGGCCGGGATCGGGAGCTGGTCGACCGACGCCGAGTGGATGGGCGTGGGAGCCGGGACGAGCTACACCAACACCCAGATCCAGCAGGTGATTCGGACCATGGAGGCCGAGCTGCTCGCCATGTATCCGCGCTGTGCCGTCGCCTGTACGGCCCCACAGC
>DATGDE010000260.1:0-3486 GCA_035311125.1 Gemmatimonadales bacterium | reverse complement strand
GAAAAGACCCGCGGGCTGCGGCTCGTCCCCGGAAAGCTCGAGCTCGAGGTCGTGACGCCGGGCGACCACGGCATCAGTGAGGGGGATCTCCTGGTACACGATGAGACGAACCGCACCCTCGCCACACTGCTCGCCGCCCTGCAGCCCCCGGCATTCCCGATGGCGTTGGGTGTCCTGTACTGCGATCCCGCGGCGTCCTATGAGCGGGAAGTGGAGGCGCAGATGACGGCGGCGGGACCCAGGGGTGATCTGGCAGAGCTTCTAAAGAAAGGAAGGACCTGGCAGGTCAGCTGACCACGCCCTGACGGACCCATCCCTCCACCGCGGCGACGAGCTGCGGCATCAGCGCCTCCAGCTGCTCGCGCTCGTCGTCGGCAAAGGGCGACAGCACGAAATCCTCCCACGGCGCGCCCGGTGGCACGGGCCCCACGCCGATGCGCAACCGCGCGTACCCTTGAGACTGCAGCGCCCCCTCGATGCTCTTGAGGCCGTTGTGACCCCCGGCCGAGCCGTCGGCGCGCAGCCGGGAGGTCCCCAGCGGGATGTTGAAGTCGTCCACGACGACGAGCAGGTCGGTGGCGGGGGTGAACGCGGGGTCGGCGCGCAGGCCCGCCAGGGCCGCGCCGCTGCGGTTCATCATGGTCATCGGTTTCACAAGCCGGACGGTCGTCCCGTCCACCGATCCCTCGGAAACGCGAGCGCGCTCGCCGCGCCGAAAGGGGGGAAACCCCCAATGCGCGACGAGCGCGTCCGCCACCCAGAAGCCCACGTTGTGGCGCGTCGCCGCGTACTCCGGGCCCGGATTGCCCAGTGCGACGACGGCGCGCAACCCGCTCAGCCCTCTTTGCCGCCCTTGGGCTTTTCGGCCTTCGCCTCGGCGGGAGCCGCCTTGCCCTCGGCCTTGCCCTCCGCTTCGCCCGCACCCTCCTCGCCCTCTTCCTCACGCACCTTGCGGATCAGCTCGGGCTCGGCGACTTCCGCCGTGGCTTCGGCGGTGGGGGCGACGACCTCCTCGGCGCGCGGCGGCACGACGGTGGCGACCGTCAGATCGCTCTGCGTCAGGATGGTCGCATTGGGGATGACGAGATCGCTGACGTGCAGCGAGTGGCCGATGATGAGCGACGTCACGTCGAGCTCCACCCGGTCGGGGATGTGCTCGGGGAGGACCTCGATCTCGACCTCGCGCATCACCTGATCGAGCACGCCGCCGGCGTTGCGCACGCCGTCCGCCGTTCCGGTGAGGTGGATGGGGACGCGGAGCGTGACCTTCTCTCCGGCGCGCACCTCGTAGAAATCCACGTGGATGATGTCGGGGCGCACCGGATGCCGCTGGATTTCGCGGATCAGGGTGCGCGCCTTCGTTCCCTCGAGCTCGATCTCGATGATCGTGCTGGCGGGCTCGATGCCGATGAGCGCCATCTCCAGCGCTTTGGCGTCGACCTCGAGCGGCTGGCTGGGGCGGCCGTGCCCGTAGATCACCGCCGGGACCTTCTTGCGGAAGCGGATCTGCCGCGCCGCGCCCTTGCCGGTCTTGTCCCGCGGGCTCGCCGCGAGCGTCACGAATTGCGCCATACGTCCGTCCTCAGTCTGCGGTCAACGGTTATCAGTCGAACAGCGAGCTCACCGACTGGTTCGAGTGCTCGTAGCCGATCGCCTTCGCCATCAATCCCGCGATCGACAGGATCTTCAGTTTGTCGAACTTCCGGTCCTCGGGGAGCCGGATCGTGTTCGTCACGGTCACTTCCTCGATCGGCGACGCCCGCAGCCGCTCCACGGCCGGTCCCGACAGGAGCGCGTGCGTCGCGAACGCGAACACGCGCTGGGCGCCGAGCCGCTTCAAGGCCGCGGCGGCCTCGGTGATCGTCCCCGCCGTATCGATCATGTCGTCGGGGATGAGGCAATCCATGCCCTCGACCTCTCCGACGACGTTCACCACTTCCGCGACGTTCGCCGACGGCCGCCGCTTGTCGATGATCGCGAGCGACGCGTTCAGCCGTTTGGCGTACCCACGCGCCATCTTCGCCGATCCGACGTCGGGCGCCACCACGACCGGCTCGCGCAGGCCCTTCTGCCGGAAGTGGGACACGAACACCGGCGCCGCATACAGGTGATCCACCGGGATGTCCCAGAACCCCTGCAGCTGGTGCGAATGGAAGTCCATGCCCAGCACCCGGTCGGCGCCCGCGTGGGTGATCAGGTTCGCCATCAACTTGGCGCTCACGGCCACCCGCGGCTGGTCCTTGCGGTCCTGGCGCGCGTACCCGAAGTAGGGCAGCACGGCGGTGACGCGCGCGGCGCTCGCCCGGCGGGCGGCGTCGATCAGGAGCAGCAACTCCAGGTAATTCTCCGCCGGCGGATTGGTGGGCTGGATGATGAAGACGTCCCGCCCGCGCACGTTCTCGTCGATCTTGACGAACAATTCGCCGTCGGCGAAATGCCGGATGGTGACCGCACACAGCGGCTGATTCAAATGCTGCGCCATCTCCTCGGCGAGCGGCCGATTGGCCGTCCCGGCGAGGAGCAGCAGCTGTCCGCGCGCAAACGTGTAGTCTGCCATCCGGAGCCCCACAAGCTAGTGGGCAAAGTGGCTCTAGCCAAGGGGTTGGCCAATTGACGGCCGCTTGACCCCTTCCCCCTGAGATTGGAGGGCGATCCGGCGTCCGTGTAAGGCGGGCGCCGATGGCGGAGGCTGGCGTGGAACGGTACCCTGAAACACGGGCTCTTCGAGGCCGACAGGTCGAGCGACGCAGGGCCATGACCGAGCTGCGCCATCGTTTGCAGAGCGCCCTTGCCGGGCGCTACACCATTGACCGCGAGATCGGCCGCGGCGGGATGGCGATCGTTTACCTCGCCTACGATCTGCACAACGAGCGCGATGTCGCGCTGAAGGTGCTGCGTCCCGAGCTGGCGGTCACGCTCGGCCCCGAGCGTTTCCTGCAGGAAATCCGTTTCGCCGCCAATCTCGCCCATCCCCACATCCTGCCGCTGCACGACTCCGGGAACGCGGACGGCCTGCTGTTCTACGTCATGCCGTTCGTGCGCGGCGAATCGCTGCGCGACCGGCTGGAGCGCGAGGGGCAGCTGCCGCTGGTGGACGCGCTGACGATCGCGCGCGAGGTCGCGGATGCCCTGGACTATGCGCACCGCGCCGGCGTGGTGCATCGGGACATCAAGCCCGAGAACATCCTGCTGCAGGAAGGCCACGCCGTCGTGAGCGACTTCGGCATCGCGCGGGCGATCAGCGCGGCCGAGGCGCGGGTGACGGCGGTGGGGACGACGGTGGGGACCCCCGACTACATGAGTCCCGAGCAGGGAGAGGGGAAGGGGCCGCTCGACGGCCGCAGCGACATCTACAGTCTGGGATGCGTGCTGTTCGAGATGCTGGCGGGGCTGCCGCCGGCGGCGTTGACCCCGCCCGAAGGGCCGGCGGCGGGTCCCTTGCGGGTGCGGGATCGGTTGGCGGAGCTGCTGGCGCTGCGCCCGTCC
>DATGDE010000259.1:0-6129 GCA_035311125.1 Gemmatimonadales bacterium | reverse complement strand
CCGTGCCGGAGTCGCCCGCGGCCGCCGCCGATCGTGCGCGCGCCTTCCTTTAGCGTCTCCTGGAGATTGGTGCGTGCCGCCTGCCACGCCGGGAGCAGTCCGAAGCCGATACCGGTGAGCACCGCAATCCCCAGCGTGAATCCCAGTGCCCAGCCGTCGAGCCGGATGTCGCCGGTGCGCGGCAGCACCGACGCCGCCAGCGTGCGCAACGTCGCGAGCCCCCAGCCGGCCAGCAGCAGCCCGAAGCCGCCGCCCAGGAGCGCGAGCAGGATGCTCTCGGCGAGCAGCTGGCGGATCAGCCGCCAGCGCGAGGCACCCAGCGCGGCGCGCAGCGCGAGCTCGCGCCGGCGGCGGGCGGCGCGTCCCAGCAGGAGACTCGCGACGTTGGCGCAGGCGATCAGCAGCACCAGGGCGATCGCGCCGAACAGGATGCGCAGCGGCGCGCGCACTCCCTGTCCGATGAGCCCGCGGTAGGAATCGAAACCCAGGCGCGTCTCCGTGCCGGTGCGGAACGTTGTGGCGTAGCCGGCGAGCATCGGCTGCAACCGGGCGTTTGCACCCGCAACCGTGAGCCCCGGCGCGAGGCGGCCGATAACCTCGAGGTTCTGGCCGCTGCCGATCGTGCGGGCGACCTGGGCCAGGGTGGACCACGCATCGGCGGGATACGGTTCGCCAAAACCGTCGGGCATCACGCCGACGACGGTGTAGGGCGTGCCATCCAGCTGCACCGTCTTGCCAACGACGCCCGAGTCTCTTCCGAACCGCTGCTGCCACAGGCCGTGGCTCAGCAGCACCGCGTTCGGTCCACCCGGCTGGTCCTCTTCATCGAGAAACGTCCGGCCGAGGCCCGGTTGCACGCCCATGGCGCGGAAATAGTCGTGGGAGACGCGCAGCAGCTGGATATGGGATCCGCCACTGCCAGTCAGCAGTGTGACTCCGGTGCGAGTGGTCGCCGCCAGGGCGTCGAACACGTCTCCGTCGTTTGCCTGCAGGTACCGGAACCGCTCGTACGTCGTGGACTGGGCGTCATGAAAACCCTTGTAGGTGTACGCGAACTGCACCAGCCGCTCGGCATCGGGATAGGGGAGCGGGCGGAGCAACACGCCGTACAGCGCGCTGAAGATCGCGGTGTTGGCGCCGATGCCGAGCGCGAGGGTGAGCACCGCGACGGCCGCGAAGCCGGGCGCCCTGGCGAGGGTGCGGAGGGCGTATCTGAGATCCTGCACGAGGGCGTCCATTGTGCCTCCAGAGGGGCAGGTGTCAGGTACCAGGTGACGGGTGTCAGGGAGAGAGGCCCTGCCCCCTGACACCTGGCCCCTGGCACCTATTCAGTTCGCAGCGCCACCACCGGATCCACCCGCGTCGCGCGGCGCGCCGGCCACCACGTCGCCACGAGCGCCACCGCGACGAGCAGCACGGCCGTGCCCGCGAAGGTCACGGCGTCGCTGGGCGTGACCTCGTAGAGCAGGGCCTTGAGCACCCGCGTGACGCCGAGCGCCGCCGCCAGGCCCAGTACCACGCCGATCGCGACCCGCCGCAGGTTCTCGCGCAGCAGCAGGCCGACCACCTGGTCCGGCTGCGCCCCCAATGCCATCCGGATCCCCATCTCGCGTGCACGCTGCGTCACCGCGTACGCCGTGACGCCGTAGATGCCCACCAGCGCCAGCGCGACGGCCAGCAGGGCGAACAGTGTCAGCAGTGCGGTATTGAAGCGGCGGGCCGCCGTGAGCCGGTCCGCGATCTCGTTCAGGCTCGCGATCTCGCCGATCGGCTGTTCGGGATCGGCCCGGTGCACGGCGTCGCGGATGGCGCCCGCGAGCTGCAGCGGCTTGCCATTGGTGGACCGCAACACGACCCACATCTGGGGCAGTTGGGCCTCTTGAGCGGCCGGTGTGTAGATCTCCGGCTGCGGCTCCGCGTCGAGTGAGGTCGAGCGCAGGTTGTCGATCACGCCGACGATCGTGATCGGCGCGGCCGGTCCACGCGGCCCTCCGAGGGTGATCTGTTTGCCGACCGGGTCCTGCCCCGGCCATAGCTGGTCGACCGCCGCACGATTCATGACGGCAACGGCCGGCGCCCCCGCGCGATCATCGGCCGTGAAGGCGCGGCCGCGCCGGAGCGGGATGCGGAACGCGGCGAAGTACGCCGGGGACACGGCGAACGACTTCAGCACCATGAAGGGCTCGGGGAAGTCGGGCCGCACGGTGCGGGGGTCGAAGGCCATCATCCGGAGCGATCCCGAAAGGGGGAGCGTGCCGGCGATGCTCGCCTGCTGGATGCCCGGGCGCGCCGCGAGCGTGGCGAGGACGTTGTCGAAGAACTGGGCCTGTCCGGTGCCGTTCGGATAACGCGCCGGCGTGAGCCGGATCCGGGCCGCGATCAGATCGCGCGTGTCGAAACCGGTGTTCACGCTGCTCAAACGGATGAAGCTCCGCACCAGCAGGCCGGCCCCCACCAGGAGCACCAGCGCCAGGGCGACCTCGCCGACGACCAACCCACCCTGCAGGCGCCGACGCCGGCCGCCGACGGCGCCCGCGGTCTCCTCCCGCAACGTCTCCTCGATTCTCGGCGCCGAGGCGCGCCAGGCCGGCACGAGGCCGAACGCCAGCCCGGTGAGCATCGCCAGACCGAGCGTGAATGCCAGCACCCGGCCGTCGAGCCCGATCTCCTTCGCGTTGGGGATCGCGTTCGGCCAGATGGCGACGAGCGCGCGCATCCCCCACGCCGCGATGAAGAGCCCCACGACCCCCGCGGCCAGCGCGAGCAGCACGCTTTCGGTCAGCAGCTGCTGCACCAGCCGGCGCCGGGCGGCGCCGAGGGCTTGGCGGATCGCCATCTCGCGGCGCCGCGCCACGGCCCGGGCCAGCAGCAGATTGGCGGCGTTGGCACAGGCGATCAGCAGCACGACACCCACCGCCCCCAGCATGATGAAGAGCGGGCGGCGGGCATCGCCGATCGCGACGTTTCGTAAAGGGGTGGCCTCGAAGCTGTTGTCGAACAGCCGAGCCGCGCCGGCGACGGGACGAAGCGGTGGGCCACCGGGGCCCGGTCCGGTCGCTACGCCGACGATCTGCCGCTGTCCCCCGCCGGGCGCCCCTGCCGAGCTCGCCGAATCGGCGGCATTGAGCCGGGCGGAAAGCACGGCGAGATCGCCGGAGACCCGGGCCAACGTCACGCCCGGCCTGACGCGCGCCACGGTGTTGAGGAAGTGGACGCTGCGGTTCGTCTCGGCCTGCGGCGCCTGCGCCAGCGCGTCACCGATTGGGGTCCAGACCTGGATCGGCCCGTCGGGATAGTGGAAGCTGGCGGGCAGCACGCCGATCACCGTGTAGCTCTTGCCATCGAGTGCGATGGCCTTGCCGACGATGCCGCGGTCGCCACCGAAGCTCGTGACCCAGAGGCCGTGGGAGATCAGCGCGACCGGGCTGCGTTCCTCCGCCGCGGTGAACAGGGCTCCGACCTCCGGATGGACCTGCAGGGTGGTGAACAGGTCGGCGGTGACCGACGCGGCCTGGACTTCGCGCGGGTCCCCGGCGCCCGTGAGGTTGTAGCGTTGGTTGCTCGACGCGCCGACGGCGGAGAAGTCCTGGGTCATGCCGCGCAGGTCCTGGAGATTCGGGTAGGAGACCCCGAAGCGCGTGTTTTGGAGCCCGCTGGAGAGAATCTGGACCAGCTGGTCGGATTGCGGAAAAGGCAGGGGTTTGAGCAGCACCGTGTTGACCGCGCTGAAGATCGCCGTATTGGCGCCGATCCCCACGGCGAGCGTGAGCACGGCCATGACGGTGAACGCCGGGCTCTTGCCGAGCTGGCGGGCGGCGTAGCGGATGTCCTGTAGCAAGGCTTCCATTGTGCCTCCAGGGGCAGGTGTTAGGTGCCAGGTGTCGGGTGTCAGGCGTAAACCCTGGCACCTGGCACCCGACATCTGGCACCTATTCGGTTCTTAGCGCCACCATCGGATCCACCCGCGTCGCCCGGGACGCCGGGAGGTAACTGGCCACCAGCGCCACGAGGGCGAGCAGCCCCGCGACGGCCACGAAGGTGACGGGATCGGTCGGCCCGATGCCGTACAGGAGATGACCGAGCGCGCGTGCCGCGAGGGCGCCGCCGGCTGCGCCGATGACGATCCCTGCGAGCGTCAGACGCGCGCCGTCCCGGAGCACCATGCGGAGCACGACCGACCGATCGGCCCCCAGCGCCATCCGCACCCCGATCTCCCGGTTGCGGCGCGAGACGATGTACGACAGCAATCCGTAGAGCCCCACGACGGCAAGCACCACCGCCAGCAGTGCGAACCCCGACAGGAGCAGCATGGGATAGCGGCGATCGGCCATCGAACGCGTGAGGAGGGTGTTCATGGTGGCGACGTCGGTGAGCGGAACGTCGCGGTCGAGATCGCGGACGGCGCTGCGCACGGCGGCCACCAGCGCGGCGGGGTCTCCGCTGTGGCGCACGACGAGCGTCATCTCTCCGGTCGGCTCCTGCGCCTCGACGTAATAGATCATGGGATGGATGTCGGCATCGAGCGCACTGGCGCGCACGTCGCCCACGACCCCGACGATCTCCGGCCGGGCGGCAGGGTGGGTCCAGCTGACCTGCAGCCGCGCCCCGAGGGGGTCTTCTCCCGGCCAGAACTGTCGTGCCATCGCCTGATTGACGACCACCACCGGAGGCGCGTCGGAGCGGTCGGCGGAGGTGAAGGTCCGACCGCGCGCCAGCGGGATCCGCATCGCCGCGAAGTAACCCGGGTCGACGATGCGAATGTCGGCGCTGGTCCACTCCCCCGGTTGCGGGGCAGGACGTCCCACGATCGTGAAGCGGGTGGCGGAGTTCTGGGGGACGAGCGGAACGAGACTGATGGCGCCGGCCTCGGCGACCCCGGGCATGACGCGGATGCGGTCGGTGAGTTGATTGTAGAACGCGGTTTGCTGCGCGCCGGTCCCGTACTTCGCCTGGGGCAGGTCGACGGTCATCGTTGTCACATGGGACAGGTCGAATCCAGGTGCGATCGCCGACAGCCGCTGGAGCGAGCGCACGAGGAGTCCGGCGCCGCTGAGCAGCACCAACGCGAGCGACACCTGGGCCACGACCAGACCATCACGCCACCGCCGCGCGATCCGGTCGCCGGTGGTCCGGCCGCTCCCACCGTGTAAACCGACCGCGAGGTCGTGGGAGCCGATGCCGAGCGCCGCCGGCAATCCAGCGCCGATCCCGACCGCCAGGGAAATGACGGCGGCCACGGCGAGCACGCGCGTGTCGACCGTGATCTCTGCCAGGCGTGGGATATACGGCGGCGCGAGCGCGACCAGCACGTCCACACCCCAACGCGCCAGCATCACGCCGGCCGCGCCTCCGGCGAGCGACACGAGGGCGCTCTCTACGAGCCATTGCCGCACGAGACGCAGGCGGGATGCACCCAGCGCCGCGCGAACGGCGAACTCCCGCTGCCGCGCCTCCGCCCGCACGAGCACGAGGTTCCCCACGTTGGCGGCGGCGATGAGCAGCACCAACATCACGGCACCGAGCACCACCAGCAGGGCGCGCCGCGCCGATCCCACAACCTGGTCGGTCAGCGAGACCACGTTGGCAGTCCAGCCGGTATCGAATTCTGGGTGCTCCTGCTGCAGGCTTCGCGTGATGGCGTCCATTTCGGCCTGCGCGCGCGCAACGGCAACGCCGGGCTTGAGGCGCCCTACGACCATCGAATACCGACCGCTGCGGGTGCGGTCGCTCTCGTTGAGCCGAAACGGCTCCCAGTACTCTTCGGTCCCCCACGGCATGGGACGGAACGCCGGTGGCATCACCCCGAGGACGACAGCGCTGCCCCCGGCCACCGGAACCGGCCGGCCGATGACATTGGAATCACCGCCGAAGCGGCGGCGCCACAACCCGTAGCTCAGCACGATCACCGGCGGGCTGCCGGGAAGTGCTTCGGCGGGAGTGAAGACGCGGCCGAGGAGCGGTCGCAGGCCGAGGACGCGGAAGAAGTTGGGGGTAACGGAGCGGCCCTGTACGAGCTCCGGGACGTCCCCCGTGAAGGTCTGCTGCGACCAGCGGAACGCCGCCAGGTCGGAGAAGCTGGTTGCCCGATCGCGCCAGTCGAGATAATTGGCCGGATTGACGACGTTGGTC
>DATGDE010000258.1:0-13773 GCA_035311125.1 Gemmatimonadales bacterium | reverse complement strand
TGGTGGGTTCCTTCGGACTCGGTGCATTTCAGCCAGGCCGCCGACCTGGTCGTCCGGCAGTTCGACGGATTCATCCAGGTGGACACGTTCCATGTCAACGGCAAGCTGACGCTGGGCGAGAACATCGCCGACTACGGCGGGGTGCTGACCGGCTACGACGCGCTGGAGCGGGCGCTCGAGCGCGATGGTCGTCCCGCGGCGATCGACGGGTACACGCAGGAGCAGCGGTTCTTCCTGGCGTATGCGCAGAGCTGGCGGGCGCACACCCGGGATGCGCAGCTGCGCACCCGGGTCACCGTCGATCCGCACGCGCCGGAGCGCTGGCGCGTCAACGCACCGCTCTCCAACGTCGCGGCCTTCGCGCAGGCGTTCGGCTGCAAGCCCGGCGACCCGATGGTGCGGCCGCCCGACCTGGTCCCCCAGATCTGGTGATTGGCGGGGCGGGTGCCGGTGCGGGGCGGCGCGTCCACCTGCTCACCCGCGACCTGATGTTTCGCGGGAAGCTCGGGGGCGTCGTGAGCGCCGCGGGCGGGGACGTCACGCGCGACTCCGGCGAGTGCGATCTGGCCGTGGTCGAGCTCGAAGCCCGGGGGTGGGAGGACGCCATTCGCGAGGTCCGGCGCCGGGGCGTACCCGTCCTGGCGTTCGGCTCCCACGTGAACGCCGGGCTGCTGCGTCGCGCCCGTGAGCTCGGCGCCGAGGCCGTGCCGAACTCCCAGGTGGAGAAACGGCTGATGGAGCTGCTCCGGGAGTGAAACACGAACGGCCCCGGATGCCGGGGCCGTCGTCCTCCGTTCCATCTCTGACCGTTAGCGCTTCGACACTTCGACCTGAATCTGCCGCGGCTTCGCCTGTTCCGCCTTGGGCAGGGTGATCGTGAGTACGCCGTTGTCGTAGCCGGCCTTGATGTGCTCCGCGTCGACGGTGGCCGGCAGCGTGAACGTGCGCTCGAACGCACCGTAGGTCCGCTCATACCGGTGCACCCGCTCGGTCCGTTCCTCGGCCATTTGCTGCTTCGTGCCGTGGACCGTGAGCACGTTGCCCTCGACGGAGATCTTCACGTCTTCCGGCCGGACGCCCGGGACTTCGGCCGTGATGCGGATCGCGTCCGCTTCCTCGAGGACGTCCACCGGCGGCACCCAGGCGGCTGCGGCGCTGTCCCGGTACACCCAGTCCGCCCCGCTGAACGCGTCGTTCAGCATGCGGCTGATCCGGTTCCCGAGCGTCGCGAAATCCCCGGCATGGTCCCCCGTGTGACTGCGCGTGGTCACATACATACGCGTTCCTCCCTTGGACAGGTGGTTGTGTTAGTCGAGGCGTGTCGCCTCGTCGGCGAGGCGCTAAGGCAATCGGTGTGCCGCCTGCCGTGGCCTCCTAGATGCCGAGTTGGCAACGTGTTATGATCAAGTTGGCATTGCGACTGTCAGTTTAGCTGGACCCCCCAATCGGGAGCATTCCTTGCACTTCCCGCGCGCGCTGCGGGCCTCGGCGCTGTGGTTTGCCTGCACCGTGCCGGCAGCGGCTCAGGCGCCCGCCGGCCCAGTCCCCGAGTCCCGCTACCGGCTGTACGTGGTGAGCGAGTCCGGGGACATCGTCACCCAGCTGTCCTGGGACGGCTCGGCGCTCCGGACGGTCAAGACGGTGCCGGTCGGGGTGATGCCGGCCGACATCGACGGCCCGCACAACATCACCATCTCGCCCGACGGCCGCTCGTACTACGTCACCGTCGCGCACGGGACTCCGTACGGCTCGCTCTGGAAGCTGGCGGTGGACGGGGACACGCTGCTGGGACGGGCGCCGCTCGAGCTGTTCCCCACGACGATCTCGCTGACGCCCGACGGCGAGCTGGCGTTCGTGGCGAACTCCGATTTCTACGGCGACCATCCGCGCACCAACCTCGTGTCGGTGATCTACGCGGCCCGGATGACCCCGCTCACCAACATCGCGGCCTGCGACATGCCGCACGGCGTCAAGGTGAATCATGCCGGCACCTTCGTGTACGTCAGCTGCATGCGCTCCGACGAGGTGCTGGAGATCGACCGGCGGTCGCTCGCGATCACCCGGCGCCACGGGACCGGGGCAAGCGCCGCGATGGGCGGGGGCCACGATGGGGGCGGGGAATGCATGCCCACGTTCGTGTCGCTCTCGCCCGACGACGCGCGGCTCTACGTCGCCTGCAATCACTCCGGCACGCTGCAGGTGCTCGATGCCACGACGCTGGCACTCGTGAAGGAGATCTCCACGGGAGCCGGCGCCTACAACGTCGAGCCGTCACCCGACGGCCGCTGGGTGATCGTCACGAACAAGAAGGCGCAGAGCGTGTCCGTGATCGCCGCGGATTCGCTCGTCGAGGTGGCGCGCATCGCCACGACGAAGCAGATCCCGCACGGGATCGCCTACGCTCCGGACAGCCGATATGCGTTCGTCAGCCAGGAGAGCATCGGCGTCGACCCCGGAGCGGTGGACGTGATCGACCTCACCACCCGCACCCGGGTCGCCACCGCCCCCGTACCACTCCAACCCACCGGGATCACGCTGAGGGTACTGCCATGATTCATACAGCCACAGTGGCGCTCGCCGCGCCCGAGGTGCTGGCTCGCGCCAAACAGTATTTCGCCGAGCGGGTGCCGAACCAGGCGGCGTTCGTCGAGAAGGAAGGGCCGCAGTTCGTCGTGCTGCGGGGACAGGGGGGCGAAGAGGTCGTGATCCGGGCGGAGGAGGGGAAGGGGGAAGAGGCGAGAGGAAAGAGTCAGGTGCGGGCCTCGACGCTGTTCTTCGATCAAGCCCTCGACCGGTTCATCTCGACCCTGCCGGTGATCTCCGGCGTGGAGGTCGCATGACCGCAGCGGTCGCGGAGCGCTTCGCGGTGCGGGTGATGGTGACCGATGCCTGGGACCAGGTGTTCCTGGCGGCCGGCCCGGAAATGACGGTCGCGGAGCTGAAGCGACAGGCGCTGTCCCGCGCCCTGAAACAGGCGGCCCCGCCGCTCGCGGACTACGTCGTGAAGTTCCACGGCGCCGCCGTGCTCGACGAAGCGACCACCCTCGCGGTGCTGGGGGCGGGCGCCAACGCGCCGTTCATCGTGCTTCCGGCGCGGCGGCGGGCGGTGCGGTGAGCACGCCGGGGCGGTCCCTGGCCACGTTCGCGGTCGGGTTTCTGCTGCTCGACGCCGTGCTGCTGGTGTGGGCGGGCGTGGATCTGCGACGCACGGGACTCGTGGTCGGGGGTGTCCTCTGCGCCCTCGCGGCGGTCGCCGTGGTGATCCTCTGGCGGCGCTACCGCCGGACGCTCGCCGATCTGGATGCGGGGCGAGCGGACATGAAGGCCGAAGCCGAGGCGATCCGGCGGCTGTTGCGGGAAAAACACCTGCACAACTGAGCCCTGCCCACCACCGTCACCTATCACCCAGCGACGCGGCTGCACCCGGGACGAGCCGGGCATCCCGAGCGGCCCGAGCGCATCGAGGCGGTGCTGGAGGCGCTCCGCGCCCCGGCGCTGGCGCCCGCTGTCTCCTGGGTCGAAGCGGCGCCCGCCGGCCCGGGCGCTCTCGAGGCGGTGCACCCGCGGCGCTATCTCAATGCCCTCGAGGCGTTGGCGGCGGCGGGCGGCGGGCCGATCGACCCCGATACCTATATGGGGCCGCGGAGCTGGGAGGCCGTCATGGCGTCGGCCGGCGTCGCGCTCCAGGCGGTGACCGAGGCGATGCAGCCCGGCGCCGGGGGGACGGCGTTCGCGGCGACCCGCCCACCCGGGCACCACGCGCTGGCCTCGCGCGCCATGGGATTCTGCTTCGTCAACAACGTGGTCGCGGCGGCGCGGCACGCCCAGGCGCTGGGCGCGGCGCGCGTGCTCATCGTTGACTGGGACGTGCACCACGGGAACGGCACGCAGGCGCTGATGGAGCACGACGTCTCGATCCGCTTCGTCTCCCTGCACCAGTACCCGTGGTATCCCGGCACCGGCGCCGCGGACGAGCGCGGGGTGGGCAACGTCTTCAACGTGCCCCGGCCGCCGGGCCTCGCGCGCGCGACGTACGTGCACGACCTGCTGGAGGCCGTCGATGCGGCGCTGGCGGGCTGGACGCCCGACGTGCTGCTCATCTCGGCCGGGTTCGACTCGCTCGCCGGCGATCCGCTGGGCGGCTTCACGCTGACGCCGGAGGACATCGCGACCTGGACGGCGGCGCTGCGCACCCGGCTCGCGGGCCGTCCGGTGGCGGCGGTGCTGGAAGGGGGATACCGGCTGGACCTGCTCGCCGCGGGCGTCACCGCGCTGGTGCGCGCGCTTGCCTGACGTGGGGCCCGCCCCCGATACTTGAGTCGTGACCATTTCCCCGGCCGCCCCCGCCGCCGCCGCACCCAAGCACTGGCCGACCAGCCTGTACCGCCGCCCCGACGGCAGCCTGGAGCAGGACCTTTCCCCGGTCCGGTTACGTGAGATCCTCGAGCGGGACGAAGGGGAGCTGTGGGTGGACATCGACAGCACCGACGTGCACCAGCACACGCTGCTCGAGAAGATCTTCGGGTTCCACCCGCTGGCGATTGAAGACACCATGTCGCCGGGCTCGCGGGTGAAGCTGGAGGAGTACGACCGCTACATCTTCGTCGTGATCTCGGGGATCCGCTTCGACCGGGCCACACCCGATCCGTTCGATCTCGAGACTTTCAAGCTCTATTTCTTCCTGGGCAAGAACTTCCTGGTCACCGTGCACGCCGTGGAGAGCCCGAGCTGCGACGCCACCCGCGACCGTCTGGTGCGCAGCCCGGATCTGCTGGGGCGCGGCGCCGAGATGACGATGCATTCGATCATCGACCAGGCGGTGGACGCCTACTTCCCGATCGTGGAATCGCTCAACGACCAGGTGGACCAGCTGGAAGAGCGGCTGTTCGAGGCGTTCGACGAGAAGCTGATCCACGAGATCTTCAAGGCCAAACGCTCCGCGTTCGGCCTCCGCCGGCACATCGGGCCGCTGCGCGAAGTGCTGAACGTCCTCACCAACCGGCCGTCGATCTACATCCGCTCCGAAACGCAGCTGTACTACCGGGACGTGTACGATCACACCATCCGCATCATGGAGTCTGTGGACACGACCCGCGATCTGCTGGCCGGCGTGCTCGAGACCTACCTCTCCCAGACGTCCAACCGCATGAACCGCGTGATGAAGCAGCTCTCGATCGTCTCCACCATCGCGCTGCCGCTGATCGTGGTGGGCGGCATCTACGGCATGAACTTCAGCCAGATGCCATTTACCCATCATCCGCTGGGTTTCTATCTGGCGCTCGGCTCGATGGCCGCAATTTCCGCCGTGATGCTCTGGTGGCTGCACCGCAACCGATGGCTCTGACCCTCGCGACGGAAGTCGTCACCCTCCACACGAAGCACCCGTTCGTCATCGCCCGGGGCGGGCACAGCGATTACCAGGTCGTCTGCGCGCGGCTCACCGACGGCGACGGGATCGAAGGCTGGGGCGAGGCGTCGCCGTCGTCGTACTACGGCGAGACCGCCCAGACGGTCCTGTCGGTCCTCGCCACCCTGCAGCAGCACCTGCCCGCCGACCCGTTCGATCTGGAAACGGCCGAACGCCGGTTCGAGCACGTGGTGCCGAAGAACGGCGCCGCGCGCGCGGCGCTGTCGGGCGCCCTGCACGATCTGGTCGGCAAGCGCCTGGGACAGCCGTTGTGGCGGCTGTGGGGACTCGATCCCTCCCGGGCCCCCCGGTCCTCGTTCACGATCGGCATCGACACGCCGGAGAAGATGCGCCAGAAGGTGGCGGAGGCTGCCGACTACCCGATCCTCAAGATCAAGCTCGGCACCGACCACGACGAAGGCCTTCTGCGGACCATCCGCGCCGCCACCGACAAGCCGATCCGGGTGGACGCCAACGCCGGGTGGACGCGCGAGCGGGCCCTCGCGATGCTGCCCGTGCTCAAGGCGTACGGGGTCGAGCTGCTGGAGCAACCCCTCGTCCCGGACGATCTCGAGGGCATCGCGGCGGTGCGGCGCGCGTCCCCGGGGATCCCGGTGGTGGTGGACGAAAGCTGCATCGTGGCGACCGACATCCCGAAGGTGGCCGGCGCCGTGGACGGGATCAACATCAAGCTCGCCAAGTGCGGCGGCCTGCGGGAGGCGCTGCGCATGATCGCCACCGCGCGCGCCCACGGGCTGCTGGTCATGGTGGGCTGCATGATCGAAACCTCGATCGGCATCACCGCGGCCGCCCATTTCACACCGCTGGTGGACGTGGCGGACCTGGATGGCGCCGCCCTCACGGTGGACGACCCGTTCACGGGCGCGACGATCGCGCGCGGGCAGATTACCCTTCCCACGGGACCGGGGCTGGGCGTCGCACGGCGATGACGCGGTTCGCCGACGTCCTGCTGCCGCTCCCCGTCTCCACTCCTTACCGCTACGCCGTCCCCGCTGCGCTCGGGGGCCGCGCCGTACCGGGCGCGCGGGTGCTGGTGGCGGTGCGCGGGCGGCGCGCGCTGGGCGTCGTTACGGCCGAGACCGACGAGCCGCCCGTGCAGGCGGCGCTCGACCTGCTGGACGCGCCCGACCGCGAGCCGGCGCTGTCGCCGGCGCTGCTGCGCCTGGGGGAGTGGCTCTCGGCCTACTACGGCTGCCCCCTGGGCCTCGCGCTGCGGGCGTTGCTGCCGGGCGCGTTGTGGGGGGGGGGGAGCGAAGCGGGCGGGCCGCGATCCGGCGGAGCGCTTCGAGCGCACGATCACCCTGGTCCGCGCGCTGCCGTCGCTGGTAGAGCGGGAGCGCGAGTTCTCACGCGCGCCGAAGCGCCGCGTCGTATACGAGACCCTCGAGGCGCTCGGCGGATCGGCCCCGGTGCGCCACCTGGTGGAGCGCCTGAAGCTCGGGCCCACGGTGCTGGAGGGCCTGGCCCGCCAGGGGCTCGCCCGGATCGACCGCGTGGCGGCGCCGCGCGATCCGTTCGCCGATCTGGCAGTCGCCCCGCCGCCCACGCTCACGCCGGACCAGCGGGCCGTGGTGGCGCAGATCCTCGCGACCCCGGCCGATGTGCCGGTGCTCATCGAGGGCGTCACCGGGTCCGGCAAGACGCTGGTCTACCTCGACGTGCTGCGCTCGGTCGTCGCCGCCGGCGGCGGCGCCATTCTCCTCGTTCCGGAGATCGCCCTCACGCCGCAGACCGTCGCGCGGGTGCGCGGCGTGTTCGGCGACCAGGTGGCGGTGTTGCATTCCGGGCTCAGCGACGCCGAGCGCGCCGACGCCTGGCGTGCGCTGCGAGCGGGCACGAAGCGGGTGGCCGTCGGGGCGCGCTCGGCGGTGTTCGCACCGGTGCAGCGGCTCGGGGCCATCGTGGTGGACGAGGAGCACGAGGCGAGCTACAAGCAGGGCACCGCGCCGCGCTACCACGCGCGGGATGTCGCGCTGGTGCGGGCGCGGCTCGAGGGCGCACGCCTGATCCTGGGGAGCGCCACGCCGTCGCTCGAGACGCTGCACCGGGTGGTGGCCGGCACCGTGCGGCGCTGCAGTCTGCCGCGACGCGTGGACGATCGGCCGCTGCCGCCCGTCGAGCTGGTGGACCTGCGCAGCGCCGCGCGCATTCCCGAAGCCGGCTCGGTGCCCTGGAGCGACGCGCTCGACCGGGCGGTGCGCGCGGCGCTGGAACGCCGGGAACAGGTGATCCTGCTGCTCAACCGGCGCGGCTTCGCCTCGTTCCTGCAGTGCCCGTCGTGCGGCGACGTGCCCGGATGCCCGCGCTGCGCCATCGCGCTCACGGTGCACGCGACACCCGCGGCATTGCGCTGTCACTACTGCGGGCACGAGGAGGCGGTCCGGACCGAGTGCGTTCGCTGCGGGGCGCCGACCCAGCGCATGCGCGGTCTTGGGACGCAGCAGCTCGAGCACTTCGTTGGGCTGCGGTTCCCGGCCGCGCGCATCGCGCGCATGGATCTCGACACGACGAGCACCAAGTGGAGCCATCACCGCATCCTCGAGCGGGTCGCCCGCGGTGAGGTGGACGTGCTGCTCGGCACGCAGATGATCGCGAAGGGGCTCGACTTTCCGCGCGTCACGGTGGTGGGTGTCGTGGACGCCGACACCGGGCTCCACCTACCCGACTTCCGCGCCGCCGAGCGGACGTTCCAGCTGGTGGCGCAGGTGGCCGGCCGGGCGGGCCGCGGTCCCGCCGGGGGCCGCGTGATCGTGCAGACGCGGGCGCCGGAACACCACGCGTTGCGGGCCGCGGCGGCGCACTCGGTGGAGTCATTCGCGGCCGAGGAGCTGCCGCTGCGGACGGCGCCCCATCCTTCGTATCCACCGCACGTGGGTCTGGTCCGGTTCGTGGCGTTGGGAGCGACGGAGGAGGCGGCCGCGGCGCGGGCAGGCCGGCTGACTGACTGGCTGCGGCGGGCGAACGCGGGGCCGCTGGCCGGCGCGCTCACGGTGCTCGGCCCCGCGGCATGTCCCATCCCGCGCCTGCACGGACGGTGGCGCTGGCACGCGCTGGTGAAGGCGGAGGAGCCGCGTGTGCTGGGACGGGTGATGCGGGCGTGGCGCGCCCAGGGTGGGGCGGCACGGTCCATCGTGGCCGATCGGGATCCGGTGGCGCTGCTGTAGGATTGGAAGGAGGTTGAGGGACCGGGCGCCTCGGCCCGATCCCCCCCTTGATTGCCTGCGCTACCTGCTGAAATTCGCTACCGCGGTACCGCACCCCACGCCCTGCACCCACAGGGTCTGGTTCCCGTCGATTTCCGGCGCCAGGTCCGAATCGGAGACGATGATTGTAGCGGTGAACGACTCGTCGTTACCGTCGCCGGCGCGATAGAAATCGGCGCGCAACACTACGGTTCCCGGACCGGTCGTGGCCGTCTTCGGGGCATCGGCACCCGTGCACTTGAACCCCGTCGAGGCCAGGAGCTGCGCGGTATCCCAGCGCACGCCTTCCCCGGTCCCGCACCCGGCGAGCGGGCCCTGCGCGACGGCGTCGACGCAGCGAAAGCCGCCGCCCGACTTCGCGTCCGTCTCGGTGGGCACCACGTTGCTCGCCGTCGCGACGTCGAACGACCCGCCGCCGGTCAGGAACACCACGCCCGTCGGGAAGCCGCTCACCGTGCCGTTGAACCCGAAGCCGGTGCGGGCCCCGCCGAGCGCCCCGGCGGGGGCCGCGGCCAGCGCCGTCTGGACATTGGCTGCCGGTCCGGTCGGCGACGCGGTCCGGTCGGCGCATGCCGCCCCCCCGAGGCCCGCGAGTGCGAACAGTCCTGCCATCACTGCTCTCATTGGTCGTTCTCCCTGTGGTTGTCGATGTCGTGATTTGGTAACCGGTGCGACGACCTATACGATACGTAGCGTAGCGCAAGGGGAAAGGCCGGCGATGTCACGGTCCCGTCCGGCCCTTGTTACGCTACGGACCGCAGCGTAATATCCGCCCGTGCCCCGCTCCCCCGCTCGCCGTCGCGCCGCCCCCGGCCGCCCTCGCAGCCAGCATGCGCGCCGCGCCGTGCTGAACGCCGCACGCGCGCTGTTCGCGGACGGCGGCTATCCGGCGGCCACGATCGAAGCCATCGCCAGGCGGGCCGGCGTGGCCAAAACGACCATCTACCGCTGGTGGCCGAACCGCGCCGCGCTCCTCGTGGACGTGCTGGTGGAGGAAGCCACCGCCGCGGTGCCGCTGCCGCACGGCCGGGACCCGCTGCGGGCGCTCCGCGCCGAGCTGCGCGGGGGGGCCGCCGCCGCCAACGGACTCACCGGCCGGCTCTTGACGTCGCTCCTGGGCGACGCCCAGCAGGATGCGGAAGTCCACTCGGCGTTGCTCGCCGGCCTGTTCTATCCCCGCCGTGAGGCGTCCGTCGCGGCCATACGCCGGGCGCAAGCCTCGGGGGCGGTGCGCGCGGACGTGCCCCCCAACATCGCGGTCGACCTGTTGTTCGGGCCGATGTTCTTCCGGATGTTCGTGCGGCACGAGCCGCCGACGAAGGCCTTCGTCCAGCGCGCCTTCGGGTTCATCCTGGAAGGGCTGCGTCCGCCACGGCGTCGGTAACTGCCGTTGCGAGAAGCCTTTTCGCCCACGTAACTTTCGCCGCTGTTCGCTCTTAGGAGCCGGAGTGAGGCGTCCCGCCTTTCATTATGAGTTACCGCGGTTCAGCGATCCGCCGCTCTCCCAGGCGCCGGAAGCGCGGTTCGCGCCGGCGCCTGCCGACGGCGTCCTCCCCGAGGGGTTCTTCTCGACGACGAATCTTCCCACCTACGTGAAGACGAAGGGGGGATGGGTCCGCCCCGCGCTGCCGCGCATGGACTGCGTGATCGTGCGTGGGGCCGACGGCGCCCTGGTGACCACCGAGCCGCGCCGCGTGCCGCGCGGCGCGGCGGTCGCGCTCGGCGCCTCGGAGGACGGCAGCGAAGGCATCTTCGTACACGCCGAGGGTTTCCTGGGCGGCGCGCACAGCGCCAACGAGTTCCGCTTCATGCAGACCGAGGTGTCGCGCGAGAAGCCGGTGGACTATGGCGTGCTCGCGGAGCTGCTGGGCGACGAGCGGGCGCGCGGCGGCACCATCGTGTGGGTGGTCGGCCCGGCCCTGGTGCACGCGCGGGCGCGCGAAGACATGATCTGGTTCATCGAGCGCGGCTACGTGGGCGCGATGCTGGGCGGCAATGCCGTCGCGGTGCACGACCTCGAGGCGGCCATCTTCGGCACGACGCTCGGGATGTCGAGCTCGGGCGAGGGGGTGAGCGGCGGCCACGCGCTGCACATGCGGGCCATCAACGCGATCCGCCGCCTTGGCTCGATCGCCGCCGCGGTGGAGCAGGGGATCGTCAAGGGCGGCATCATGCACGCGCTCGTCACGCGCGGGATCCCCTACGTCCTGGCCGGCTCGATCCGTGACGACGGGCCGCTTCCCGAAGTGCTGAGCGACACCCTGGCGGCTCAGGACGCCATGCGGGAGGTGACGGCCAAAGCCACCTTCGCGGTGTTCGTGGCGACCGCGCTGCACGCCATCGCGGTCGGCAACATGCTGCCGGCCTTCGTCGATGCCGCGGCGCCCGGGGACGTCCGCCCGCTCACGACGATCTGCGTGGATCAGACGGAATTCGTGGTCAACAAGCTGCGCGACCGCGGCACGCATCAGGCGTTCGGTGTCGTCACCAATGCGCAGGATTTCATGCACGTGTTGCGGTTCTACGTGGAGCGATGGGAACAGGCCCGGATTCCGGCTCCGACGGCGCCCCCGCGCTAGGCGCCGCAGCGCGACCCGGCCAGGGACCCGGTTGGGCGAAGCTCGCCGCCGCCGTCGCGGAGCAGGTGCCCCCGCCGGAGATCGAGACCATCTATCTCTTCCGGCCGATCAAGCGGGAGGGACGGGAGTGGGGTACGGCGGTCGTGACGCGGCGCCATCCCGAGGGACGGCTCGTGGTGTACACCGCCCGCTACATGCTCGTGGTGCGCGGCAAGGAGAAAGGGCAGTCCCGGGTGGAAGTGAGCGAAGTCGCGCTGTCGCCCGCCGAGGTGGTGGCGCAGGTCATGGCGCAATCGGCGGAGCGCAGCGGCGACGCGGAGCCACCGCTGGCGCTGGGCGCAGGCGTCTGGTATGAAGGTTGACGGCGCGGGCGCGCTCGCGAACTTCCGCCGTTACCTGGCCGAGCGCAATCTGCCCGCCACGCAGCAGCGGCTCGCGGTGGCCGCGGTGGTGCTCGATGCCGCCGACCACCTCTCCGCCGAGGACGTGGCGGCCCGCGTGGCCCGGAGCGGCGTGACAGTCGGGCTCGCGACGGTGTACCGCACGCTCGATTTGCTGGTGGCGAGCGGTCTCGTGGCGCAACGCGACTTCGGCGAGGGCTTCCGGCGGTTCGAGCCGGTGCCGCCCGGTCAGGCGCACGAGCACTGCATCTGCTCGGCCTGCGGTCGCGTGATGGAGTTCTCGAACGACCGGCTGGAGCGGATGATCGGGCTGCTCGCCGAAGAGGTGGAGTTCCGTCCCCACCATCACCGGCTGGAAGTCTTCGGGCTGTGCCGCGACTGCCAGCAATCCAACCCCCTAGCACGGACGAGGTGACGTGATCGATCCAGCGCAGTTCATGCCGACCAGGGCGTTCCTGACCAAGGGGGTGGGCCGGCACAAGGAGAAGCTCACGAGTTTCGAGATGGCGCTGCGCGACGCCCATCTGGCGAGCTTCAACCTGGTCCGCGTCAGCTCGATCTTCCCGCCGCAATGCCAGCTGGTGGACCGGGAGGAGGGGTTACGGAATCTGCGCGCCGGGCAGGTGCTGTTCACCGTGCTCGCGGAATCCGCCACCAACGAGCCGAGCCGGCTCGTCGCCGCGTCCATCGGCCTGGCCGTCCCGTCCGATCCGTCGCATCACGGCTACATCTCCGAGCACCACAGCTACGGCCAGAACGAGAGCGTCTCGGGCGACTACGCCGAGGACCTGGCCGCGTCCATGCTGGCGACCGTGCTGGGGGCCCCGTTCGATCCGGACCAGGCGTGGGACCAGCGCCGCGAGCAGTGGATGCTCTCGGGCGACATCGTGCGCACCCTGAACGTCACCTCGACGGCGGAATGCGGCGATGACGGCCGTTGGACGACCGTGGTGGCGGCCGTGGCGTTCAGTGGATAAACGGCTCGCCGAGCTGTCGTGGGGCGCGCCGCTCAATTTCCTGGGCTTGCCCGAGGGCGATGCGCCCTCGCTGGAGCGCGCCGGCGTCGTCATGCTCCCGGTGCCCTACGAGGCGACCGTATCGTACATGGGAGGGACGCGCTTCGGGCCGCGGCGCATTCTCGAGGCGTCGCGGGCGATCGAGCTGTACGATCACGAGCTGGACAGCGAGCCCTACCGGGTCGGGGTGCACACCCTGCCCGAGCTGCTGCTGACCGGTGCCGGACCGGAGGCGGCGCTGGCCGAGCTGCGGACCGCGTTCGATGCGCTGCTGGGCGACGGCCGCTTCGTCATCATGCTGGGGGGGGAGCACTCCATCTCCGCCCCGCCGATCGAGGCGCACGCGGCCCGGCTCAGCGCCCGGCGGCTCAGCGTGCTGCAGCTCGACGCGCACGGGGACCTGCGCGCCGAATACGAGGGGACGCCCTTCTCCCACGCCTGCGTCATGTACCGGGTGCACGAGGCGGTGACGCTGGTACCGGTGGGGATCCGGGCGATCACGGCCGAGGAACGGCGCCTGATCCGGGAGAAGGAAATCCCCACGATCTTCGCGCACGAGCTCGATCCCGAAGAGCGCTGGATCGACCGCGCGCTGGATGCGCTCGGGCCCGACGTCTACATCACGATCGATATCGACTACTTCGACCCGGGTCTCGTCCCGGCCACCGGGACGCCGGAGCCGGGCGGCGGGACCTGGTATCCCACCTTGCGGCTGCTCGAGCGCGTGTTCGCGGAGCGCAACGTGGTCGGCGCGGACCTGGTCGAGCTCGCCCCGCTCCCAGGGATCGTGGCGCCCGATTTTCTCGCCGCGAAACTCGCCTACAAGCTGGTGGCGTACCACCAGCGGGCCCGCGATGCAGTCCGACGGCGGTAACGGCGTTCCCTTGCTGGTGGCCTTCGCGGCGGGGCTCCTGAGCTTCCTCTCGCCGTGCGTGCTGCCCCTGATCCCCAGCTATGTCGGGTTTCTCACCGGCATGACAGCCGAGGAGGTGCAGGCGCGGCGCGGCACGGCGCTGCTGCACGCCCTGTGGTTCGTCGGCGGGTTCGCGCTGATCTTCGTCGGCCTGGGCGCGTCCGCGTCGGCCCTCGGGGCGCTGTTCACGGTGTCGCAGTACTGGATCGCGCGAGCCGGCGGCGTGCTCGTCA
>DATGDE010000257.1:0-3950 GCA_035311125.1 Gemmatimonadales bacterium | reverse complement strand
ACCGTGCTGGCGGGATGGAACGTCCGTGGCGCTGAGCTCGCGGAGCAGCGCCTCGCGGCGGTCGATCTGCCCACTACGCTGCTCCTCGCACTTTCCCGTCCCGAGCCCCAATCCGGTTTGCATGTGGAGCGGCTGGCTCGTGTGCCCGGCGTGCACTACGTCCTTTCGGTTCCACTCCCGGGGGACGACGTGCTGACGGTGGGTGTGGGACCGCGCTCGCGGCTCGTGCCCGCGAGCCGGGTCGCTCGGTTTCTGGCAGGGGAGGCACTGCTGGAACCACCGTACACGATCACACTCACGCAACCGGCGCCCGCCTCCGAGCCGACCGATGTGCGCTGGGTGCGCGAGGGCTGGACAGCTCACGCCCATCGCGTCGTGACTTTGCCGACCGGGACCGCGCTCGTGCATTTAGTGGTGGATCTGCGGGGGCCGTGGCCATTGCTCGTCCGCGCAATGCTCGTGGTGTTGTTCGATGTGGCCTTGCTCGCGCTGGCTTGGGCCTTGAGCCGCGTGGTGACCGACGGCTCGTGGCTGCCGCCGCGGTGGCCGTCGCTGCGGCAGGTGTTCAGGAGTTACCGCGGTCGGCTCACGCTCGTGCTTGCGGCGTTCTTCGTGGTGCCTGTGCTGGCCTTTTCGCTGTGGAGCTTCGCCCGTCTGGGTGACACTACACGGGCGAGCGGCGATTTGCTCATCCATCAGACGCTGCGCGATGCGGCGGCCAGCGCGAGCATCCCACCATCGGGAGACATGGGATCGTTGGCCGCTTCAGTCGCCGATCTCGGACAGCGCATGGACGCCGATCTCTGGGCCTACCGGGGTGGCCGGCTGGCCGGGACGAGCGCGCCGGTGCTGGCGGAGCTCGGATTGGTCGACCCCTTCCTCGCACCGCCACTGTACAACCGGCTGACGCTCGAAGAAGAGGCCGAAATGATGGTGAATTCCCGCACGGCCGGCCGGGCGACGCGCGTGGGGTATCGTTCCCTGGTCTCCGGATCGGGCCTCCAGCACGTCGTGCTGGCCGCCCCTCAGCTGCTGGACGACGAGACGGTGCGCCGCCAGCAGGAAGACCTGGCCCTGGTCTTGATCCTGGCGACCCTCGCGGGCCTGATCGCCGCAGGCAGCCTCGCCCGGGTGACCGCGCGGACGCTGGCCCAGCCGGTCGCTGCGCTCCGCGAGGCCGCCCTCGCGGTGGGACGGGGCGCCGCCCCGCCGCCGTTCCCCCCCGATGCGCCACGCGAATTCGCGCCGGTGCTCTCGGCGTTCGAGCGGATGGCGCGGGACGTCCGGAGCAGCCAGGCGGCGCTCGAGGAGGCCCGGCAGCGTACCGCCCAGGTCCTCGCCAACGTCGCCACCGGCGTCGTCGCGGTGGACGGGGCGCTGCGCGTCACGATCGCCAATCCCCGTGCGACCGAGCTCCTGGGAGTGGTGCTGGACCCGGGCGCCGTGGTGGACGCGGGCACCGGCCGGGAATGGGAACCGCTCTGGGCGTTCGTGCGAGAGTTCCTAGGCAGGCAAGCGGGAGCCATCGAGGAGCGCGAGCTGGCGATCCGCGACCGGAGCATCCGGGTGCAGCTGGCCCCGCTTGGCGCGGCGGGCGACGGGTGCGTCATCGCGCTCGACGACACGACGGCGCTCGGACGGGCGGCGCGGGTGCTGGCCTGGGGAGAAATGGCCCGCCAGGTGGCCCACGAGATCAAGAATCCGCTGACCCCGATCCGGTTGGGGATCCAGCATCTCGAGCGCGCCTGGATTGGGGGCCGCAGCGGATTCGAGCGCACTCTGCAGGAGACGGCGCAGCGCATCCTCGCTGAAATCGACCGCCTCGACACGATCGCGCGTGCCTTCTCGCGCTTCGGCGCCCCGGCCGCGGAGCAACCGGCGCTCGAGGCGGTGGACCTCCTCGGCCTCGCGCGCGAGGTCGTGAATCTCTATTCCCTGGGCGATGCGGCGGACGGCGCCCACGTCGTCCTGGCCGGGGAGTCGGGTCCGCCGGCGCTGGCGCGCCGGGACGAGGTCAAGGAAGTCCTCGTGAACCTGGTGGAGAACTCGCGCGCCGCGGGCGCTCGCGAGATCCGGGTCGCGCTGGACGCGGGGGGCCTGCGGCTCAGCGTGATCGACGACGGCCGCGGCATCGCCCCCGAGGCGCTGGCCCGCGTGTTCGAGCCCACCTTCTCCACGACGACCAGCGGCTCGGGGTTGGGATTGGCCATCGCCCGGCGCCTGGTCGAGAGCTGGGGCGGGATCATCACTCTGACCAGCGTCCCCGGACACGGCACCACCGTCCGGCTGACCCTCCAGCCCGCACCCCCCCTCCGGCACACCTGATTCCCCGCGCCAGGCCCCGGCCGGACTGGTGCGCGGTGACCCGTCTCACGACATTGTAGCCCGTCGGATGCCACCATTCCTCCCTGCTTTCCTTTCGAGGTGGATCGTGCGGCGTGCCGTCGTGCTGGCCGGGTCGGTCGTGGCGCTCCTCGCCGGGGCGGCCCCGGCGCGCGCCCAACTGTCGTTCGATGCGCGGCGCACCGGCATGGCGGGAGTCAGCCTCAGCCGCGACGGCGCGCTGAGTCATTACAACCCGGCCTATCACGCCGTCCCGCCCCGGGCCGGACGCTCGGCGAAGCTCACGATCCCGATCCCGCTCGGCCTGTTCCAGGTCCTGAAGGACAGCGCCGCGTTCGACGTCCACAAGTCCTACTTCAACGCCATCGCGCTGGCGGAGTACGTGCTGCACCCGCCGCTCTTCTACGAGATCAAGAAGGTCCCTCAACCCACGAACGACGTCGAGTTCACGATCGGCCGCAATGCGCTGCTCGTCGACCTCGGGTCCTCCGCCCGGCTCGTTCCCACCGACCGGTTCGGGTTCGGCGGGGAAAGCCGCCTCATGGACATCGGGCCCACGATCAAGGGAATCCATGCGGGCGTGCTCGTCTGGGAGGACCACGAGCTGGGGATGCAGCTCGACAGCACGCTGCTCGGCTTTTTGCGGCAACGGGATTCCGCCCGCACCAACACCAGATACACGAGTGATGGCGACGGCATCGTCCAGGGCGGCTTCGCGCCGACCCTGGGGTATTCCGGGCGCGTCTGGGGAGACAGCTCGCGCGGCATCTACGCCGGGGCCGCGGTCCACTACTACCTCGGCGCGGCCTACGGTTCGGTGCGTGGCTCTGCCGGCTTCGTGACCGGCGACACCCTGTTCGCGGGATCGAACCCGGTCACCCCGGCGGTCGATGCCCGGGTGCAGTACTCGAAAGCCGGCAACGCCCCCGGTCACGGGTTCGGTGCGGACCTCGGGTTCGTCTACGCGAGCGGGCCGGTCGAGCTCGGCCTGGGGGTCAACAACCTCGGGGCCACCCTCACCTGGTCGGACACGCGCGCCGACAGCGTCTTCCTGGATACCGCGGCGAACGTCCTCGCCTCGCAATTCCTGGCGAATCACTTCCGCAGCAAGACGCGACTCCCCGTCACCTACGTGGCCAACGCCGCGCTCGACCTGGGCACCAACACGACCGTCGGCACGATGATCCTCGACAACGGCCGCGGCACGAGCGTCCAGCTGGGCGTGGAGCAGCGTATCGGACCGCTGGCGCTGCGGGGCGGCGTCGCGCGCGATCAACGCAAACGGGTGCAGCTCGGGTGGGGCACGGGAGTGCGGTTCGGGCCGCTGAGCCTCGACGTCGGTTTCCTCACTCATTCCAGTGCGCTCTCCAGCGCCCGCGGGATCACCATGGCCACCTCCATCTCGATCTACTGATGCCGGCGCCCGCGAGTGTGCCTGTGCGAGCGCGCCGGCGCTCACGCCTCCTGATCGCGGCCGTCCTGGCGCTCGCGGCGGGATGCGGGGAAGGGCGCCTGATCTTCGACGTGGACGTCTACAGCTTCCTCAAGGGCGTGGGGCAGGACTCCGTGCCGTACCTCGCCCCGTCGCCGCTGCCGGACACCATTCC
>DATGDE010000256.1:0-6063 GCA_035311125.1 Gemmatimonadales bacterium | reverse complement strand
TCGAGGTCAAGAGCACCAACGGCGACACGCATCTGGGCGGCGACGATTTCGACGCCCGGATCATGCAGTGGTTGGTGGACGAGTTCAAGCGCGACCAGGGGATCGATCTCTCGAAGGATCCGATGGCCCTGCAGCGCCTGAAGGAAGCCGCCGAGAAGGCGAAGATGGAGCTGTCCACCGTGATGCAGACGGAGATCAATCTCCCCTTCATCACCGCGGACCAGTCCGGCCCCAAGCACCTGAATCTGTCGCTGACCCGGGCCAAGCTGGAGCAGCTGGTGGACGATCTCGTCCAGCGGACCATTCCGCCGATGAAGCAGGCCCTGAAGGACGCGGGGCTCGAGCCGGGCCAGATCGACGAGGTGATCCTGGTCGGTGGGCAGACCCGCATGCCGAAGGTCCAGGAGATCGTTAAGAGCTACTTCGGGAAGGAGCCCCACAAGGGCGTGAACCCCGACGAGGTGGTGGCGATCGGCGCCGCCATCCAGGGCGGCGTGCTGGCCGGCGAGGTGAAGGACGTGCTGCTGCTCGACGTCACGCCGCTGTCGCTGGGCATCGAAACCCTGGGGGGCGTGACGACCGTCCTGATTCAGCGCAACACGACCATTCCGACCAAGAAGTCGGAGGTCTTCTCGACCGCCGAGGACTCCCAGACCACCGTGGAGATCCATGTGCTGCAGGGCGAACGGCAGATGGCCCTCGACAACCGCACCATCGGCAAGTTCCAGCTCACCGGCATTCCGCCGGCTCCGCGCGGCGTGCCGCAGGTGGAGGTGACCTTCGACATCGACGCGAACGGCATCCTGCATGTCTCCGCCAAGGACAAGGCCACCGGCAAGGAGCAGAAGATCCGGATCGAGGCCTCCTCCGGACTCGGTGACAAAGAGATCGACAAGATGGTCAAGGATGCAGAGGCGCACGCTTCGGACGACAAGAAGCGGCGCGACGAGATCGAGCGTCGCAACCGCCTCGATACCATGGTGTATGACGTGGAGAAGAACTCGAAGGAGTGGGCGGACCGTCTGGAGGGGAGCCTGAAGTCGCGGCTGGAGGGCGCCGTCGAGGGCGCGAAACAGGCGCTGCGCAGCGGCAACCCCGAAGACATCGCCCGGGCGCTGGACGAGCTGCAGCAGTCCTACTCGGCCGCCGGCGCGTCGCTGTACCAGTCGGCCCGGGGAGCTGAAGGCCCGGGCGAGCCGGGTGCCGGCCCCGCGCAGGGCGAGCCGGCGGCAGCGAAGGAGAACGTCGTCGACGCGGATTATGAAATCGTCGATGACGACAAGGGGAAAAAAGGGTAAGCTTCACTGGACACTTCACACACGGAAGAATCGACGATGTCGGTACGCACGAGAGATTGGCTCAAATTCATCGGGCTGGTGGGCCTGGCGTTCGTGTTCGGCCTGGGCTTCGCCTCGGCCCTCGACCTGCCCCGGAAGACGTCGGCCGAGCCGGCGGCGGTACTGCAGGCCGTCGCGCAACGGCCCGTGATTCCCGCGGCCAAACCCGCCGCCGACCTGGGCGACGCGTTCGTCGCCGTGGCCGAGCATGTGAAGCCGGCGGTCGTGTACATCGTATCCGAAATCCGGCAGCGCGCGGACACGCGCCGCCTGCCGCCCGGATTTGACGATTTCTTCCCGCAGTTCCGGAACCGTCCCCAGATCGAACAGGGCTCCGGATCCGGGTTCATCGTGTCGCCCGACGGCGTCATTCTCACCAACAACCACGTCGTCGCCGGCGCGAGCAAGGTCACGGTCCGGCTGTACGACAAGCGGGAGTTCGACGCGCACGTCGTGGGGACCGATCCGCAAACCGATATCGCGGTCCTCAAGATCGACGCCACCGCGCTGCCGACCGTGGCGTTCGGCAACTCCGACTCGACCCGCATCGGGGAGTGGGTGCTGGCGATCGGCAACCCGCTCGGGGAAGCCTTCGCCTTCACGGTGACGGCCGGGATCGTGAGCGCCAAGGGCCGGCTGCTGTCGGGACTCCAGGAATCGCGCTACTCGATCCAGGACTTCATCCAGACCGACGCGGCGATCAACCCCGGCAATTCCGGCGGGCCGCTCGTGAACGTGCACGGCGAGGTGATCGGCATCAACTCGGCCATCGCCAGCGAGACCGGCTATTACGCGGGCTACGGGTTCGCCATCCCGATCAACCTGGTCCGCACGGTGATGACCCAGCTCGTGTCCAGCGGCCACGTGCAGCGCACCGTCATGGGAGTCGGGATCAAGCAGATCACGCCGGAAGACGCCGAGGCCGTCGGCCTCAAGCAGATCAGCGGCGTGGTGGTGGAGAGTTTCACCAACGACAACTCGCCCGCCAAGCGAGCGGGGCTCGAGCTCGGCGACGTGATCACCGAGCTGGACGGCCAACCGGTCGAATACGTCGCGCAGCTGCAGCAGCGTGTCGGCTTCAAGAAGCCTGGGGATGCGGTCCAGGTGACCGTGCTCCGGCCGGGCGGCGTCCGCAAGGTGTTCACGGTGCGGCTCGCAGCCCAGCCCTCCGACAATGCCGATCAGGTCGCCGCGAACGACGGCAAGGGGAGCAGCGAGGACGAGCTCTCGGGCACCACCAACCGGCTGGGGATCGCGATCGAGCCCCTGACCCAGGAAGACGCCGCCCAGGACCCGCGGCTGCTGCGCGTGGCCCACTCCGGCGGTGCGCTGGTGGTGACCGACGTCTCACCGGACGGCCCGGCCTTCCGCAAGCTGTCCGGCAACGGCGCGAACAACAGCCCGGACATCATTCTCGATGTCAACGGCACGCCGGTCCACACGCGAGCGGAGTTCCGCAGCGCCATGCAGAGCGTCCGTCCCGGCGGCATCGTCACCCTCGAGATCCTGCGCCGCTTCCCGGACGGCTGGGACACCGCGGTGGTGCGCGTGCGGGCTCCCTGACGTCCAACTGCGATTGCAGCGGCGGGCGCCGGCAGCATCCGGCGCCCGCCGTTTTCTTATCTCCGGATCAGCAGCATCGCACCCGCCGCGGCCATCCACGTGACCGCCGCCCCCTGGCCGTAGAAGAGGAGCACGGAAGTCTCCGCCACCGCCAGCGCAATCGCCATGCAGGCGGCACCCACGCCGAACGCACCCCAGGCCAGCGCGCGGGGGACCACGCGTCCGTTCCAGGCCGCCCACCCCTGGAGGTAGAAGGCGAGGCCGAGCGCGAAGGTGGCGAGCCGCTCCGCGGCGAGACCGAACGGATGCAGCATGTCGTACAGAAACACCGCGTGGGTGGACGCCAGGCCCGGCTCGGAAGCCGAGTACGTGGCCGCGAGGTGCGTCCCCGTCCCCGCCATGAAGAGGATATTGAGCCCCCATGTGGCGAAGGCGAACGTCGCGATGACGAACCCCGCCCGCGCCGGCCCCGCCCCGGGCGTTTCGCGGTGCTGCTCCACGAACCCGGCCAGTCCGGTGAGCATCAACGGCAGGCCGAACAGCAGGGACCAGTGTATCAAACGCCACTGGGGCGTGCGCGCGATGGTGGCGAGCTGCGCGGCGCCCTCGCCTCGCAGCACCGGATGAAACAGTCCGGCGACGCCGAACAGCAGCGCGCCGACCAACAGGCAGAGGGCGTAGAATGCGGACCGTCGCATGTCGAATCGCTCCTGGAGTCGCCGCGCTAATCTAGCCCGGCGTGACCCTGCCGGTATATTGGAACTCGAACTCCCTCGTTGGAGCGCCGCATGCAGCTGACGCGAGTCCTGCGCGAAGGGTTCTGGGCCGGTTGCATCGGAGCGGGGGCCGTGGCGGCGTGGTTCTTCGTCGTCGATCTCGTGCACGGCCAGCCCTTCTTCACCCCCGCCATGCTCGGCTCTGCCGTCTTCTGGGGCGCGACCGGTCCCGGCCAGGTGGTGATCGAATACTCACGGGTCGTGGGCTACACCATGATCCACGTGAGCGCGTTCGTGGTGATCGGGACGATCGCGGCGGCGCTCATGGCGGAGGCCGAGGATTCGCCGCCCGCGCTCTATCTGGTGGTGGTCCTCGCCTGCTGCTTCGAGGTGGGGTTCTACGTGCTGGTCGCGATTCTGGCCCAGCCGCTCCTGGGCGCACTGGCGTGGTGGAACGTGGCGATCGGCAACGCGATCGCGGCGGGCGCCATGGGGGCCTACCTCTGGCGAGCGCACCCCGCGATCGCGCTCGAGCTCAAGAAGCATCCCCTGGGGGCAGCGCAGGACTAGCGCCGGCGGGGAGGCCGTAGACCTCGAGCGGCACGTGCCGCTCGACTTCTCCCCGCTCTTCCCGCGAAGCCCAGCGGAACCACACGACGGTCATCGCCGCCCAGAACACCAGCCCGCCCGGCACCCACATGATCAACCCGCCGATCTGCTGATCCTGCAGCGGGGACAGGCCCCACACTCGCGGCGCGGCGGCGTAGAACGGGTAGAGCGGCGTGTCGGCGAGCGTGATCATCGCTCCCACGATCGACATCGGGATGCCGAGGAGAAACAGATAGAGCATCTGTCCCGGGTAGGAGGCGCGCGGCAGCTCCGGCACCGGTGACAGCACCGGCCACCACATCACGACGGCGGTGGCGAGGAACACCAGATGTTGCACGATGTGCAGTCCGTGGTGGCGCATCGCGGCTTCGTAGAACGGCGGCAGGTGCCACAGGACGATGGGCACCGAAAAGATGGCGGCCGCCGCGACGGGCCGGACCAGCGCGGCCCCCACCGTCTGCAGCCAGGCGGGCCGGATCACCTTGCGGACCAGCTCGGCCGGCAGGCCGTAGAGGAACAGCGGCGGAAACAGCAGCGTCAGCACCAGGTGCTGCACCATGTGCGCGCTGAAGAGGTACTCATCCGACAGGTCGTGCAGCGGGCCGTTCAGCGACGCCAGCAGAACCAGGAGCGATCCCGCGAACGACGCCACGCGGCGTCGGGGGGCCCGCAAGCCCCCCAGAAGCACGTAGAGCCCGCCCAGCAGGACGAGCCCCACGACCACGCTCGGATGCAGATCCCAGTGCCGCCAGGCTTCCGGGGCGGCGGGCGCGGCGCTCACTCAGGACTTCAGGGCGACCACCCCGAAGAGGAACAGCAGTCCCAGCATGACGGCCGCAGCCAGCAGCAGCGGCCCGCCGAAGAGGAAAGTGAAGAACCGGCTGTCCATCTTGAGGTGCATGTAGAACATCACCACGATCGCGAACTTCACCGCCGACAACGTGAGCAGCACCGGTACCAGCACCGGATGGAACACCGGCACGTAGAATACCCCGACCTCGAGCACCGTGAGCACCGTGAGGATCACCGCGACCCGGATGTAGGTACCGGCCGTGGGGTGCGGGTGCTCCACCGCGTGGGTTTCCTGCATCGCGTGTCCCCCGCTCATTTGTGGAGAAGATAGACGAGGGTGAAGATGACGATCCAGATCACGTCCACGAAGTGCCAGTACAGGCCGGCGATCTCGACCGTCATCGCGTGCTCCGGGCCGAGCTTGCCCTGCATGGCCCGCACCCAGAGCGTGAGCATCCACAGGACGCCCACGGTGACGTGGGCCCCATGGGTCCCCGTCAGGATGAAGAACGTGCAGCCGAACAGGTTGGCCTGCATCGTCAACCCTTCGCGCACGAACGAGGTGAACTCGTAGACCTGAAACCCGAGGAAGATCGAGCCGCCGATCGCGACCCCGAGGAGCCAGACCTTCGCCCACTTCATGTCGCCACGCTGGACGGCCGCCAAGGCCAGCACCATCCAGAGGCTCGACATGAGGAGGTCGAACGTGCTGATCGACGTCACCGGAATGTTCAGGATCTGGCTTGGCGTCGGTCCCGAGACGCTGCGCCCCTGGTAGACCAGGTAGGTCGAGATCAGCGTTCCGAAGAGCAGGCATTCCGAGCCGATGAAGGCCCAGAACCCCATCTTCCGGCTGTTCAGCCCCATGCTGGTGTAGTGCGCGGGCACGGCTTGCGCTGCGTGACTCATCTCAAACCTCGAAGGGCTCGAAGGCCCAGCGATAGATGCCGTAGAGCAGAATGGCGGCGCCGACGAACACGATCCAGACCGTGCGGGTGAGCGGTGCCAGGGCCATGACCGGTAGCCCGGCGGCGGCCACCATCGGC
>DATGDE010000255.1:0-3770 GCA_035311125.1 Gemmatimonadales bacterium | reverse complement strand
GCGGCACGGGACGTTTACCGATACGCGACATGGTCCCTCCCTACCAGACGACCGCGAGCAGCTCGCCGCCGAGGCGGGCGCTGCGGGCGTCGCGGTCCGACATCACGCCGCGGGGCGTACTGAGGATGGCCATCCCCAGGCCGTTTTTCACCCGCGGGATCTCGCGCGCCTTGACGTAGCGGCGCAGCCCCGGGGCGGATACGCGCTGCAGCTCGCGAATCACGGGCGTGTCGTTGTGGTATTTGAGCTTGAGCCGCAGCAGACCGAAGCGCCCATCATCCAGGACCTGGTACTCCTGAATGTAGTGATTGTCGCGCAGGATCCTGGCGATCTCCACTTTCAGCTTCGACACCGGCATGTCCACCCGGCGGTGCCCCGCCGTACAGGCGTTGCGCACCCGGGTGAGCATATCGGCGACGGGATCAGTCACGTTCATCAGGCCTCCCGCCCCTTACCAGCTGGCTTTGCGGACGCCGGGGATTTCTCCCCGCAGCGCCAGCTCCCGGAAACAAATGCGGCACAGTCCGAACTTGCGGAGCGTGGCCCGGCTGCGGCCGCAGCGCTGACAGCGCTGATACGCCCGCACCTTGAACTTCGGGGTGCGCTTGACTCGCTCGATCCAGCACTTCTTCGCCATGCCGTCCTCTCCTAGCCGACCGCGACCGGGGACTCGCCGCGGAACGGCATCCCCATCTCGCGCAGCAGCGCCATGGCCGTGTCGTCGCGGCCGGCGTTCGTGACGAACGTGATGTCCATCCCGTGGATCTGCTCGACCTTGTCGTAGTCGATCTCCGGGAAGACCATCTGCTCCTTGATGCCCAGCGTGTAGTTGCCGCGGCCGTCGAAGCTCTTGGTCGGCAGCCCGCGGAAATCGCGCATCCGCGGCACGGTCACCGCGATGAAGCGGTCCAGGAACTCGTACATCCGCGGGCCCCGCAGCGTCACCGCGCAGCCGATCGGCACACCCGCCCGCAGGTTGAAGTTCGCGATCGCCTTCTTGGCGCGCGTGATCACGGGCCGCTGCCCGGTGATCGCGCCCAGCTCGGCCGCCGCCGTCTCCAGCGCCTTCGGATTCTTCGGCGCGTCGCCCATCCCGACGTTCAGCACGATCTTCACCAGCTTCGGGATCTGGTGCGGGTTCGTGAACCCGAATTGCTGCTGCAGCTTGGGCCGCACGCGCTGCTCGTAGTGCAACCGCAGCCGCGCCGGCGGCGCCGGCACGAGGTCGGCCGGGGACTCGACCGCCTCGGCGGGCGGTGCCCCCTTCGTCCCCTTCGCCGGCTTCGTCGGCTTGGTCTTCTTCTCCTTGGTCTCTGCCATGCTCACCTCACCCGCGGGATTGGCTGTCCCGATTTCACCGCGATCCGCTCGACCGTGCCGTCCTTGTCCCGCCGCCGGCGCACCCGCGTGGGCGCCCCCGACTTGGGATCGAGCAGCATCACCTTCGAGGCCGCGATCGGCGCCGGCCGCTCGATGATCTTGCTCTCCTGCTCGGCGGTCCGCGCCCGCTGGTGCTTCTTCACGATGTTCACGCCCTCCACCGTGACCCGCAGCAGCTTGGCGTGCACGTGGAGGACCTTCCCTTCCTTGCCCTTGTCGTCGCCGCGAATCACCCGCACGGTGTCGCCCTTGGCGAAGTGCATCTTGTGGCGCACCGGCTCGGTGCCGCGCACGCGCCGCGATTTCCGGTAGACCAGCGGCTTCATCTCAGATGACCTCCGGCGCCAGCGACACGATTTTCATGAACTTCTTCTCGCGCAGCTCGCGCCCGACTGGTCCGAAGATGCGCGTCGCCCGCGGCTCCCCCTGGTCGGTGATCAACACCGCCGCGTTCTCGTCGAACCGGATGTAGGAGCCGTCCCGGCGCTTCGTCTCCTTGGCGGTCCGCACGATCACGGCCCGCGCCACCTCCCCCTTCTTGATCTGCCCCGTGGGGATGGCGTCCTTGATCGTGACGATCACGATGTCGCCGAGTCCCGCGTAGCGCCGCTTGGACCCGCCGAGCACGCGGATGACGAGCGCTCTGCGCGCGCCCGAATTGTCCGCGATCTTGAGAATCGATTCCTGCTGAACCACGGTCCCCTCCGACCCTTACTTCGCACGCTCGAGAATCTCGACCACCCGCCAGCGCTTCGTCTTCGAGAGCGGGCGCGTCTCCTCCACCCGGACGGTGTCTCCGGTCTTGGCTCCCTGCTCGTCGTGGGCCGCCACCGTCTTGGTACGGACCACCTGCTTGCCGTAGAAGCCGTGGGCGTAGCGGCGCACCAGCGCCACCGTCACGGTCTTCTGCCGCTTGTCGCTCGTCACGACGCCCGTCCGCGTCTTGCGCCGGGTTCTCATGCCTGGCTCCCCTTCCCCGCCGCCGCGCGCTCGTGCAGGATGGTCACGATGCGGGCGATGTCGCGCCGCATCGTCCGGAACTGCAGCGGATTCGTGATCGCCTCCGTCCCCGCCCGGAACCGCAGCCGGAACCGGTCCTCGCGCAGCACGGCGAGCTTCTGCTCCAGCTCTTCGGTCTTCAGCTGCCGCAGGTCGTCGGGTCGCTGGTGCGCCATGTTTACCGCTCCTCCCGCTTCACGAACTTCGACCGGAGGGGCAGCTTCGCCGCGGCCAGCGTCAACGCGTGCCGCGCCAGCGATTCCTCGATCCCCTCGACCTCGAACATCACCCGGCCCGGCTTCACCACGGCCACCCACCCCTCGGGATTCCCCTTCCCCTTCCCCATCCGCGTCTCGGCCGGCTTCTTGGTGATCGGCTTGTCGGGGAACAGCCGGATCCACACCTTGCCGCCGCGCTTCATTTCGCGCGTGAGCGCGACGCGCGCCGCCTCGATCTGCCGGTTGGTGATCCAGCCCGGATCGAGCGACATCAGCCCGAAGTGCCCGAACGCGACCGTGTTGCCGCGCGTGGCGAGCCCGTTGGTGTTGCCCTTGAACCGCTTGCGGAACTTGACGCGCTTGGGAGCCAGCATCGTCAGACACCCGTCGAATAGGTGCGGCCCGCCAGCTCCTCGGTCCGCTCACCCTTGAAGATCCACACCTTCACGCCGATCGTGCCGTACGTCGTCTTGGCGGTCGACGTGGCGTAGTCCACGTCGGCCCGCAGCGTGTGCAGCGGCACGCGGCCCTCGTGGTAGCCCTCCACGCGCGCGATCTCGGCGCCGCCCAGGCGCCCGCCGCACTTGATCTTGATCCCCTGCGCCCCCATGCGCATCGCGCTCTGCACCGCCCGCTTCATCGCGCGGCGGAACGAGATGCGCTGCTGCAGCTGGTGCACCACGCTGTCGCCGACGAGCTGCGCGTCGAGCTCCGGGCGCTTGATCTCCTCGACGTTGATGCCCACTTCCTTGCCGGTGAGCTGCGCCAGCTCGTCGCGCAGCTTGTCCACCTCCGCCCCGCGCTTGCCGATCACCACGCCCGGCCGGCCGGTGTGCACCGTGACGACCACCTTGCCCGGCTTGCGCTCGATGTGCACCGCGCTGATCGCGGCGTGGTGCAGCCGCGTCTTCAGGTAGGTGCGCACCAGCTCGTCTTCCTTCAGCAGCTTCGGCATGTCGCGGCCGTTCGCGAACCACCGCGAGCTCCACGGCTTGACGATGCCGAGCCGGAACCCAATCGGATGTGTCTTCTGTCCCACGGCGCTACTCCTTCGTCGCCACGTGGATCGTCACGTGGCTGGTGTGCTTCTTCACCGGCGTCGCACGGCCCATGGCAGCCGGCATGAACCGCTTGAGCGGCGGGCCCATGTCCACCGTCGCCTTCGCCACGTAC
>DATGDE010000254.1:0-4279 GCA_035311125.1 Gemmatimonadales bacterium | reverse complement strand
GACGGCACCATCCTCGCCGCCGCCGCGGCGCGGGCCGGGGCCCGGTGCGTCGTGGCCGTGGGCGGCGACGGCGCGGTTCACGAGGTGGCGAACGGCCTGCTCGCTGCCCGGTCACAGGCCGTGCTCGGCGTCGTGCCCATCGGTACGGGAAACGACTTCGCCAAGCTCGTCGGCGTCTACCGGCACGATGTCGCGCGCGCCGTCACGCGCCTCTCGACGGCGGTAGTGCGGCGCTTCGACGCGGGCCGGGCGCTGGATGAGTACTTCGTGAATACGCTCGGATTCGGATTCGGGGCCGCGGTAGTCCGGACGCGCAACGCCATGCCCGGTCTGAAGGGTTTCTTCTCCTATCTGATTCCCATCTTCCGGACCTTCGCGACCTTTCGCCCGCCGCTCTTCGAGGTCAGCTCGGCGGGCTTCGAAGAGCGCGGCAGGATGATGATGGTGGAGGTCTGCAACGGGACGACCGCGGGCGGGAACTACCGCTTCGCGCCTGACGCTGATCCGTCCGACGGCTGCCTGGACGTCTGCCTGATCCGGCGCGTCGGACTGGTTAGGTTTCTCCGGTGCCTGCCGCGTGTGATGCACGGCACGCACGGGAGCCTGACCGAGATCGTCGCCCTGTTTCGTAGCTCGGCGCTGACGATCCGTGCGCCGGAGGCTCCGCTGTTGCTCCATCTCGACGGAGAGCTGCGCGAAACCGGGGTACAGGAGTGCACGGTGACGGTGGAGCCGAAATGCCTGAACGTGCTGGTCGCGAGGTGAACAGAACGGTCGTCGTATCGGCACTGCTGCTGCTGTCCGCCTCTCCGTCCATCCGCCTGGCCGCCCAGGCGCCGACCGAATCCCTGCCGCCCGCTCCGGCTCCGCGGGACTCGAGCCGCCAGGTCGGTCCTGTCGGCGCCCTGTGGCGCTCGTTCGTCCTGCCCGGGTGGGGACAGGCGGCGACCGGGCGGAAGGTCACCGGGGCGCTGTTCACCATCTGGGAAGGGACGACGATGTTCATGACGCTCAAGGCGCACCAGGAGGCGAACTACCTCGAGGCGTCCGGAGCGCCCAACCTGCATTCCAAGCGCCAGGAAGTGCAGGACTGGCTGGTCTTGTGGGGATTCAATCATCTCTTCTCGGGCGCCGAAGCGTACGTCGCGGCGCACCTGCGAGATTTTCCGAAGGACCTCGAAATCCAGGCTGTCCCACGCGGCGTCGCCCTGCGGTTCGCGCTGCCCTAGGGCATGAACCCGGCCCCGCTCGGCGTCTTCGACTCCGGCATCGGCGGACTCACCGTCGCGCACGCGCTGTTCGAGTGCCTGCCGCACGAATCGGTGATCTATTTCGGCGACACGGCGCGCGTCCCCTACGGCCCCAAGTCGCCCGAGACGGTGCGTCGGTACAGCGGGGAGATCCTCGACTTTCTGGTGCGGCGCGGCGTCAAGATGGTCGTGGTCGCCTGCAACACGAGCACCGCCCACGCGCTCGAGTTCCTGCGGAGCCGCTCGCCCGTGCCGGTGGTGGGCGTGATCGAGCCGGGAGGACGCGCAGCGGCGGCCGCGACGCGGGCCGGCCGGGTCGGGGTGATCGGCACAGTCGGCACCATCGCGAGCGGCGCCTACGAGCGCGCCATCAGGGACGTGCGCGCGGAGGTCTCGGTCATATCCCGGGCGTGCCCGCTCTTCGTGCCGCTCGTGGAGGAGGGCTGGTTCGATCACCCCGCCACCGAGCTGGTCGCGCGTGAGTACCTGAAGCCGATGCAGTCCGCGGGGGTGGACGTGCTGGTGCTCGGGTGCACGCACTACCCGCTGCTCAAGCCGCTGCTCTCCCGCGTCATGGGTCCGGAGGTGACGCTGATCGACAGCGCCGCGGAGACGGCCCGGACCGTGCGCCGGGAGCTCGACCAGCGTCATCTCCTGGCGCCGGACGGCGCCCAGCCGGCGCACCGCTTCGTCGTATCCGACGACGAGGCGCACTTCCGGCGCGTCGGCGCCCGCTTTCTCGGCGCAAAGCTGCAGGACGTGGAGTTGGTGCCGCTCTAGATTCCGAAGGTCTTCAACTCCACCGTCTCGCGCGTCACCACTGCGTAGCGTCCGCCGTCCAGGAACGCACCCGGGTTGAGATAGGCGCGCCCGTCGGGAAGGCGCTCCAGGCGCGGGCGGTGGGTGTGGGCCATGACGACGAGCGACAACTCCGGGCGGCGCTCCAGCAGCGCCTTCGCGTACGATGCCTGCGCCGCTTCGGCGCGGTCGAGCACCGCCCGGTCCTTCGTGGCGTCCGCGAGCGTGCCGGAGAGCTTGTCGGCGATCCAGAAGCCGATCGCCGGGTGGAGAGCGCGGAACACCGCGATGGTGAGCGGCTGACGCAGCAGCCAGTGCGTGAGCGTGCCGCCCCAATGCTGCTCGGTGAGACCGTCGCCGTGGACCGCGAGGGCGCGCCGGCCGGCGAGCTGCACCTCGACCGCGCCCGCGTGGTAGGCGATGCCCAAGTCGCGCCGCAGAAAGTCCCCTCCCCAGCGGTCGTGATTGCCGCCGAGGAACGTCACCGGGACGCCGCGCTGCACGAGTCCGCCCAGCTTCATCGCCGTGACCACGTGCCGGCGCGGCACCACCCGGCCGTATTCGAACCAGAAGTCGAAGAGATCACCGGCCACCAGCAGCTCATCCCCGGGCTGGGGCACCGTCTCCAGAAAGGCGTGGAATGCGGCTTCGACGTTCGCGGGAACCTGGCCCAGGTGGGCGTCGGCCAGCACGAAGCAGCGCGCGGCGGGGGCAGACACGGCCCCAAGCTAGGAACCGCGGTCCGGCGTCGCAAGCCAGTGTCCCATTTGACTTTTGCTCACAGGCCACGCATTCTCCGGCACGATGACCGTGACGCGCAGCGAGGCGAGAATCCGGCGCTCGCACCTCCGAGCGCCGGGAGCGTTGGGGGGCGGGGAGCCCGCCGGCCATCCGCCGCCAGTTGGGCAGGAGCGCAACCCGGGGACGCCGCTCGACCTGGACCTGATCCGGGGCATACGCGTGAATCGCAGTGCCGTCGAGCGCCGGGCTGCGACCATACCGCGCCGCCGCACCGTAAAGAAGGAATGGCAGGCCGCGTGGCTGTTGCGTGCCGTCACCTGCATCGACCTGACGACCCTGCAGGGCGACGACACGCCCGGCACTGTCGTGCGGCTCTGCGCCAAGGCGCGCGCGCCGCTGCGACGCGACCTGATCGACGCGCTGGGTGTCGCGGAGCTTGGCATCACGGTGGGTGCGGTCTGCGTCTACCACGCCCTGGTGCCCACGGCCGTGAGCGCACTCGAGGGATCCGGCATCCCGGTCGCCGCGGTGTCCACCGGGTTTCCGGCCGGCCTCAACCCGTTCCCCCAGCGTCTGGAGGAGATCCGGGCTTCGGTCGAGGCGGGCGCGGACGAAATCGACGTCGTAATCACGCGCGCCCACGTCCTGACGGGCGACTGGCAGGCGCTCCATGATGAAGTCCGGGCGTTTCGCGACGCCTGCGGCGGGGCGCACCTCAAGGTGATCCTGGCCACGGGGGAGCTCGCGACGCTCACGAACGTTGCGCGCGCCAGCCTCGTCGCCATGATGGCTGGGGCGGATTTCATCAAGACGTCCACCGGCAAGGAGCCCGTGAACGCGACGCTCCCGGTCGGCGTGGTGATGACCCGGATGATCCGCGAGTATGCCGAGCGAACCGGGCACGCCGTCGGCTTCAAGCCGGCGGGCGGCATCCGGTCGGCGAAATCGGCACTCGAGTGGCTCATCCTCATGAAGGAAGAGCTGGGCGACGACTGGCTCTCGGCCGAACGCTTCCGGCTGGGCGCCAGCGCCTTGCTCACCGACATCGAGCGCCAGCTCGAGCACTTCGTCACCGGACGCTACAGCGCCGGGTACCGCCAGCCGATGGTCTGATGACGACGAGCGTCGCGCGCATCTTCGAGACGATGGAATGGGGGCCGGCCCCGGAGGCGAGCGGGCCGGCGCTCGATTGGCTGCAGTCCCACGGCGGGGAGTTCGGCCATTTCATCGGGGGGCGCTGGGTCGCGCCCGCGGCGGGAGAGACCTTCGAGGTGGTCAATCCGGCCACGCGGGCGGTGCTGTGCCGCATCGCGCAGGCGGGTCGCGACGACGTCGCCGCGGCGGTCGCCGCCGCGGGCCGCGCCTTCCCGGAATGGGCCGGGCTCCCGGGGCATGCCCGGGCTCGCTACCTCTATGCGCTCGCCCGCGAGGTTCAGAAACATTCGCGGTTGCTCGCGGTCCTGGAGAGCCTGGACAACGGGAAGCCGATC
>DATGDE010000253.1:0-3433 GCA_035311125.1 Gemmatimonadales bacterium | reverse complement strand
CGACACCATGCAGGCGCCGACCGGCGACTCGGGGACGCATTCCTTGCCGAACAGGGGGCAGTCGTGCGGCGTGGCGATCCCGGCCATGATGGTGCCGCAGACGCAGCGTTGCGTCAGCGCCGAGGGAGCGCGGGTCCACAGGCGCCGCACGTCGATGCGGTACCGCTTGCGGGCGTCCACTCCGGAGAATTCGTCCCGCAGCCGCAGGTTCCCGTTGGGGACGTGGGCGATGCCGCGCCAGTTGCCGCCCACGGTCCGGAAGACGCGCCACAGCGCCTCCTGGGCGTTCTTGTTGCCCTCCGGGGTCACGCAGCGCGGGAACATGTTCTCGACTCGCGGCGTCCGGTCGCGCACCAGCTCGACCAGCTTCACGAGGCCGCTCAGGATGTCGAGCGGCTCGAACCCGGCGACCACCACCGGGATCTTGTGCCGCTCCACGAAGCGCTCAAAGATCGCCGAGCCGGTGATCGTGGCCGCATGGCCCGCGGCGAGAAACCCCTCGACGCGGGTGTCCGGCATCTCAGCGACGATCTCCATGACGGGCGGGATGTACTTGTGCGCCGAGAGCACGGAGAAGTTGGCGGGTGGATCCGCGAGCACCACGGCGGCGGTGGCGACGGCGGTGGTCTCGAACCCGCTCGCGAAGAAGACCACGTCCTCGGTGGTGTCGCGGGCCAGCTCGGCCGCCTGCGCCGCGCTGTAGACCACGTCTACCCTGGCGCCGCGGGCCTGTGCGTCGGCCAGGGAGTACACGCTTCCCGGCACCTTCAGCATGTCGCCGTAGGTGGCGATGCGCACGCCGTCCTGGGCGAGCACGATCGCCTCGTCCACCTCGGGAACGTCGGTCACGCAGACGGGACACCCCGGTCCCATGATGACGTTGAGGTCGCGCGGCAGGACGGCGCGCAGCCCGAACTTGGCGATCGACTGCTCGTGGCTGCCGCACACGTGCATCACGGACACCGGCTTGCGACCGATCTCCGCCGTCACCCGGGCGAGCGCGGCCGACAGCGCTTGCGCCTTGGCGGGATCGCGAAACCGCAGCTCGCTCGCGCCTTCGGTCATCTGGAGCTCAGGCATTACCGCGCTCCCGCTCCCGGGCCGCGGAGATTTCGCCCCGGACGTCCGTGGCCATGATGTCGCCCTCGGCTTCCTTGAGGAGCAGCTCGTACAGCGACAGGGTCTCGCCGATCTCGTGGGCGGGGATCTTGCGGATCGCGAAGCCGACGTGATTCAGGATATAGTCGCCCGGCGCCACCGGCTCGTCCACGACGTCGAGCCGCGTCTCGCGGCGCACCCCGAAGAAATCCACGGTGGCGGTCTGCCCGTGCACCTCGATGACCCTGCCCGGAACGCCCAAGCACATGGTCCGGCTCTCCTTATGGATGGCCCGCGGCCGGCGCGGCGGACGGCAACCTGAGTTTCAGGTACTCGCCCACCAGGATGGCCGCGGGGTACAGCACTTCCTCCTCCGACTGGGCATGGAGCATCAGGCGGTGAGCGAACTCCACACACTCCGCGTCCCCCTCGGCGTCGGCGGCCTGCTTGAGCTGCAGCAGCGCGCCCTTGATGGCCTGATGCTCCTCGAGCATCAGGGGCATCTCCGTTTTCAGCCGGGCGACCAGCGGCAGGGCCTCGGCCATCTCGGGCGATACGGTGCCCTGGGCGAGCCGGACGAGCAGGCCGAGCGGCGGCATGGCGTATTCGTCCTCGCGCAGGAAATGCGGGTGCATGATGGCGGCGAGGGTGCGTGCGGCCTCGCCGATGCGCCCCGGAGCCCTGGTGGCCTCGGCGAGCTCCCGGTGCAACGCTTCGTGCTCGAGCCGCACGGATGCCGGGATGTTCATCCGGCTCGCTTGCTGCTGCGGGCCTGGGCCCAGAGGAATGCGTACCACTCCTCCAGCCCCTGCGCCACGAGCGACGAGGTGGTGAGATAGTGCAGGTCCGGGTTTACCTGGCGGCAGAAATCGATCGCCCGATCGACGCGGAACGGCACATAGGGGAGCAGGTCGAGCTTGGTGAACACCACCGTCCGGGCTTCCTGGAACATCTTCGGATACTTGACCGGCTTGTCCTCGCCCTCGGTGACGGAGAACAGCACGATCTTCGCACTCTCCCCGAGATCCCAGCTCGCGGGGCAGACGAGGTTGCCGACGTTCTCGATGAACAGCAGGTCCGTGGCCGCCAGATCGATCGCGTCCAGGGCGGTGAGGATCTGGCGGGCGTCCAGATGGCAGGCCCCGGCCGTGACGACGGCCTGGACCAGGCGGTCGGTATGGCGCGCCAGGCGGTCGGCGTCGTTCTGGGTCTGCACGTCTCCGGTGATCACGGAGAGCACCAGCTCGCCGCCCAGGTCGGTGAGCGTACGCTCCAGCAGCAGCGTCTTGCCGGCGCCCGGCGACGACATGAGGTTCAGCGCCGGCACCCGCGCCGCCAGCAGCCGCTCGCGAACCTGGTCGGCGATCTCGTCGTTCCGGGCCATGACGCGCTCGCGGACCTCAATTGTCCGGACGGCCATCGTCCACCTCCAGATAGGCGAGTCGCAACACCGGCCCAGGCTGCCGCAGAATCACCGGCCGCGCGCCGTCGAACGGTGGCTCGCGCAGCAATGTTTCCAGGCAGAACTGGAAATTCCCGACCTCTATTCCGGCGTCGTCACCGACTTCGACGCCCACGGCGCGCACCGACGCGAGCGCGTTCGTGCCGAGTCGCTCCTCGGCCATCCGGCACACCTCGAGCGCCAGGCCGAGCTCATGCATGCGCCGGAGCCACCGGCGGCTGGGCCCCGTGACCCCACGCCGCGAGGCGGCGCGTGACGGCGGCCACGAGGTCGTCCACCCGGACGCGAACGGCGTCGCTCAGCTCACAGGACATCTCCACGCGGGCCGGCTGCAGTCCGATGGCGACGGTGTCCTCGGGGAGCGTCCCCCGCAGCTCGGCCAGCGCCAGGACGTCGCACAGATCCACCTGATGAGGCGAAATCTTGGTCGCCAGATAGCGCGGGATGCGCGCCCGTTCCAGTACGTGCAGTGTGCCCGGCTCCCCGCCGGCGTCGATCGCATCCATCAACACCAGCTTGTCGGCCGCCTCGATGACGGGGAGCAGATTCATCCCCCAGGTCCCGCCGTCCACCAGCTCGACCCCGGCCGGCACGCCGGCCGCCCTCAGCCGCTCGAGCGCCGCGATGCCCACGCCGTCATCGGCCATGAGCGGATTGCCCAGGCCGATGACGACGGTCTGGCCGGCCGGAGTCTTACTCGGGTCGGTCCACATACTCGACGTCGGCCCGGACGAAGCGTCCGCCGCTGATGATCGAGGAGATCGTTCCCGTGCGCTCCAGCAGATCGGCCCGCAGCGCCAGATAGATGTGCACCGGGATGAAGATCAGGAACACCCACGTCAGGATGTGATGGACGAAGTGCACGATCTGGAT
>DATGDE010000252.1:0-18959 GCA_035311125.1 Gemmatimonadales bacterium | reverse complement strand
CACCGCCGTACACGAGCCGCCGCGCGGCATGACGCGCCCCCTAGCGGACCGCCGCGTTGCCGCGCAAAATGGTACCGCCATCGTAATCGCCAAGCACCAACCAGAAGGAGCAGGCCGCGTGTTACTCCGACGAGCGTTCCTCATCGGGGGTTGGATGATTGTGGGAGCGTCCCAAGCGCCGGCGCAGGGAACGACGGCCCAGGTCCCCTGTGATTCCAATCTCCTGCAACTCGCCGCCCCGGTGAACGGCTATCGCCCTCGGGGAGATCGGTGCGAGGGTGTCTATGCCCGCCAGGTGGCTGGGACCACGCTGTTCCTCTCCTCGTTCACGGAAACGTTCGAGAAATACGATCTCGACGCCGACGATCCCCTCATCATCCGGTGGGCCGCACCGGCCGACTCGGGCATCCAGCTCCGCGCCGAAACCATCAAAGCGGGACGCTACTACCGGATGGATACCCGCGCCGCGCCACGCGACTCGGTGTACCGCTGGCCCAATCGGGTTCTCAGTTCTGAGCGTCTCGCTCGCAGCGACCTGGGGGTGCTGGGGTGGACCAGGATCACGCTCGGTGGGCGGCGACGAGTCGCCTACGTCCCGCTCACGGTCACCCAAAAGACCTCGCCCACCGCGTGCGCGCCGCTGCAGGTGGCCTTCTCGACCGAAACCCGGCTCACCGAGGTGTTCGTGAGCCTGACCCAGCTGGACTCCACCGGCGCCGAGATCCGCGTGATCAAGAAGGACGAGCCGCTGGGTCGCGGATTCTATCCCGCCGGCAGCCCCATCCTCGTCTCCCTGAGACGCGCCGATCTGGCAGCTCCGGGACTGTATTCCTTCAAGGTGTCCGCCACCTTGAGCCCCCGTGGTAACTACTCGCACGAGTACCTGCTGCTGATCCCCAAAGCCACCGCATGCCCCAAGTGAGCCGGTCCTGCACGACGTGCAGCCGCCCGATCCCCGACGACAGCGTCGTCTGCCCGCTGTGCGGTGCCGATCTGCCCACGTCCCTCATGGTCGACCCGGTCCCCACGCAGACGCTCGGGACGGACCCGGTCCGAGACCGGCTGCAGGCCGCGCTCGGTCCGGGGTTCGAGCTCGGCGCGAGGCTCGGCGAGGGAGGATTCGGGGTCGTGTACCGCGCGCGGGACGTGCGCCTACGCCGGGATGTCGCGGTCAAGTTGCTGCGTCGGGAGCTCGTTTCCAGCGAGGGCTTCGTGGAGCGGTTCGAGCGCGAGGCGCAGGCCCTCGCCGCGCTGCGCCACCCCAACATCGTGCCGGTCTACGCGATCGGAGACCAGGGTGAGCTGATCTACCTCATCATGCCGTTCGTCGAGGGGGTCACGCTCACCGACTATCTGAAGGACCATCGCCCGCTGCCCCTGGACGAGGCCGTCCGCATCCTTCGGGCGGTCGGCGGCGCCCTCACGGCCGCGCACGGCGTGGGGCTGGTCCATCGCGACATCAAGCCGGACAACATCATGCTGGAGGGGCCGAAGCATCACCCGCTGCTCATGGATTTCGGCATTGCGAAGACCGGGCAGGCGGGTGGCGGTGTGGGCCTCACTTCCACGGGCATGGTGCTGGGAACGCCGCTCTACATGAGCCCGGAGCAGGCCAAGGCCGATCCGGCCGTGGACTCGCGCTCGGACATCTACTCCCTCGGCGTCCTCGCCTATCAGCTGTTCACCGGGGAGCTCCCGTTCAACGGCGATTCGATCTACGCCGTGTTGAATCAGCACCTGACGACACCGGTTCCCGAGCCGAGGACCCTGCGGCCCGAAATTCCCGCGCGGGTCTCGGCCGCGCTGCGCCGGGCGATGGCCAAGAAACCCGCCGAGCGCTTTCAGCACGTCGAGGAATTCCTCGAAGCCCTCGAGGGGCGAAGCAGCGTCGCGAAACCCAGACGGTGGGCTTTGCCGGTTCGCCGGACGCTCACGGCCGGGCTGCTCGGAGGCGGGCTGCTGGCACTGGGAGCGGTGGCACTCTGGAGAGGCTCGCAGCCGGTGGCACGTGCGCCCATCCACGCCACGCTCCGCGCGGAAGGCGTGTGGTTCCGGCTGGCAGCGGCGTCGGCGCCGTGGGACCGAGCCCTGGCCCTGGGATCCCTGGGGATCTCCGGACTGGAAGAGGTCTCGCTTCCCGCTCAAGGGCCGAAGCCCGCACGCAGCGTCGCAACCCCGACCTTATTCCTCAAAGCGGTCCACCCGGATTCCGGCGGGATCAGCATCGACCCGATTCGCCTGCCGGCCGGCAGCGTCATCGCCGTGCGGCCCACGGGGTCAGCCGGGACGGTGCAGCTGACCATCGGAGACTCGCTGCCGTCCATCCCGGTTTCGGTGAGCGGGCCGATCGTGGTGAATTTGCCGGACCAGCCGGCGGACACGATGCCGTTCCGTATCGACCAGATCCAGCTCGCCGCGACCCACGGGGCCGTGGATTTCGAGCTGGGCTTCGAGGGCCCTGGACTCGTTCGTCCTCTGGTGCCGCTCGAGGTCGTCGGGGTGAGCTTCGAGGACGTCAGTCGCTTCCGTGACGAGGAGCAGGTCTCGGATCAGCGGGTGTCGACCATCGACAGTGGCAGCTTCGGGCTTGGGGTGGGCAACCGGTCGTCCCATACGCTGAAGCGGGGAGAAGAGCTGCCGCTCCACGGCTTCCGGGGCGCGATTCGAGACGTCGCGGTCGACTCTCAGGCCGTCGACCTCGCCCTCGAAGGCACCATCGATTCCCTGCCCGCGGCCCTCGGCTCGATCCCGAGTGTGATGGAGGTCTTCCGGTCGGCGCATCCCATGGCTGCGGCCGGTGCCGGGCTCGTCTACCTCGCGCTGTTCGTTCTGGTCGGGCTCTTCTGGAAGAGGGGAACACGATGAGAGCGGTTGCCGGTGCAATGGTTCTGGTCTCTGCCGCGGCTGCTCCGCTGGCGGGCCAACGGGTGTCGCGCATGCCGGTGGAGGCCGCCAACCTGGTGGTCCAGGTGCTGGTCACCGGAGGGGATGACGAGGAGGTCGGGGCCGGGATCGTGGTCGCGGCGTCCAATCGCATCGTCATCGCGACTGCAGCGCACGTGGTTCGCACGGCCCAGCAGGGTGGAACGGTCAGGGTGGTGTTCCAGTTCGCCCGCAACGACACTGTCGAGGCGAAGATCGACCAGGTGGACCGCGAGCTCGACCTGGCGGTGCTGAGCGTGGCGCGTGACGCACGCTCGACCGTTCAATACGCGTTCGACCGTCGCGGGGACCCCGGGGCGCTCGCGATCGGGGCCCTGGTGGTGCCGGTGGGGTGCCCCGATGGGCGTTGCTGGGAACCTCCGGTCAGCGGTGACCGCGTGATCAGCGCGAGCTCGCGCCGAGTGCGTTTCGAGTCGTTCTTCGTGAGCCCGGGGAGCTCGGGGGGCGCGCTGTTCAACCAGCAGTGGGAGGTGGTGGGGCTGGTGACCGAGAAGAACTCCCAGGACGGCATCGCGGTCGGCATGAGCGAGGTGGCGGACCGGCTGCGGAAGTGGGGCTACACCGTCCAGCTGGCTCCGACGAGCATTCCCCGCGCGGGGTACCGCACTCGCCTCAGTCTGGTCGGGTTGGCGCCGACCTCGGGCGGGCTGACCCAATCCGGCCGTTGGCCAAGTGGGCGACTCGCGCTCCTGCTCCGGGGCCAGGAGCGGATCGGCTGGCACCTCACGGCCATTCGTCTCGCGCCACAGGACCTGAAGGTGACGGGAGGCATGGTGGGGACCAGCGTCGCGCTCCGCGCCGGACGGCTCGGAATCGCACCGTTCGGGGAGGTCGGCGTCGCCCGGGTGAACGGACGCTTCAACGCCGGGAGCTACTTCATCCAAGGCGCGGGCGGACCGGTGGCGGTCCCCGTCTGGCAGACGGTGACCAACGACGTGATCGGCGTCGGCGTTGGTGCGGACCTGGAGTTCCTGGTCGCCCCGCACCTCGCCGTCTCGGGCGTGGTGGGACACTGGAGTTTCCGCACCGATGCGCAGCTCCGGTCGATTCCCGACGTATTCGTCGGGGCGGGTCTGAAGCTCGCGTTCTAACCCTGAGGCACGCTCGATTCATGACTAGACGATCGCCGTATGTGAGGGCAGCGACGACGTTGCTCGTCGGAGCGCTCTTGACCACCTGCACCAACGAGCTCGCGCCCACCGGCGCGATCGTGGTGCGTCTCGAGAAGGGCGCTGCCTGGCCCGACACCCTGGCGGTTGCGGAAATCGCTTCGCTGGCCGTCTCGGTCACGGGCCCGGACCAGCAGGTGGTCACCGGCGTCACGCTGGCGTGGGGCTCCACCGATTCCTCGGTGGTGACCGTGACCGGCGCGGCCACGGCCCTGCACGCCGTCGTCACCAGCCGACGCCCCGGGGGGGCCACGATCGTGGTGCGGGTCAGCCAGACCGGCTTCGAGCCGGTCGAGCTGCGGACGCCGATCGTCGTCCGGCAGCGCGGCGCCGATTCGTTGCTGAGCGTCGGCGACGTCGACACGATCGGCCTGGCACTGCAGCGGGTCGACCCGGGTTTCCTCACGGGCGCCACCGTGACGTGGGGCTCGAGCGATCCGTCGGTCATCGGTGTCTCCGCCCTGACCGCGGATTCCACTCGAGCCGTGATCACCGGGCGGTTCAGCGGCACGGCGCAGGTCACCGCGACGGTTCAGAACCAGGTCGGTCGCTCGACGTTTCAGCTGCCGGTGGCCGTCCTGCCGCTCGAGATCAGCGAACTGCCGGCATGGTCGCCGACGGTCAATCGGACCAACACGGCGACGTTCGCCGTGCAGGTGCGGGACGCGCTGGGCCGGATCAGGAGCGGGGTCAAGGTGCAGTGGCACTCCACCAACGAGACGGCGTTCACGGTCGATTCGCTCGGCACCGTGGTGGGCAAGACCCGCGGCGGGGGCGAGCTGGTGGCCAGCGTCGGGGCGGCGCCGTTTCAGGTCGTCGAACATCGCGCGCCACTCCAGGTGACCGAGAAATGGAGCGCCGTGAGCGCCGGGGGCGAGCACAGCTGCGCGATCGCGGCGCTGGACGGCACGGGCTATTGCTGGGGCAGCAACTCACAAGGTCAGCTGGGGCTCGGCTTCGATGCGAGCGCGCTCGCCCAGGCATCCCTGCCGCGCGCCATCGCTACATCTCACAAGTTCACGGAGCTCAAGACGGGTGAGCAGCACAGTTGTGGGCGAGAGGGGTTTCAGACCCTGCTCTGCTGGGGTGCGAGGGATCGCGGGGCGCTGGGAGACGGCGTATGCATCCCCGGTGGAATGGGCTCCACCTGTTTCCCATCGGCGGAATCTCCCGTGACGATCGTCAGTGGCGGGATTCTGGGCGGCGGGCAGCTCCACCTGGACCAGGTGATCGTCGGCGGCACGTTCAGCTGCATCGTGGACGTCAACAACGGCTCGGGGAGCTTCGTCAGCCGCAAGCTCCGGTGTTGGGGAACCCAGGATGACGTTGGCAGGGGAATATTCTTTCCCGGCTCCGGCGTCGCCGACTCAGCGGTGGTACTGCAGCCGGGCCTTTCGGGGAATGCCAATATCGTCGAGGTCACGGCCGGCGGCGCCCATCTCTGCACCAGGACCGACGATATCTGGTGGGTCCGGTGCATGGGCATCAACGACCATGCGCAGCTGGGCGACGGGACCGTTGGCAACGATCCGCTCCCACCCTGGCTCCCGAAAGATTTCACAATCGTCGGCGGGGATCCCGCCAATCCAGGCGGTGATGGCTACCCCACGTCTGGCCTCAGCGCCGGCGGCAGTCACACCTGCGCGCTCGATGCGGTCGGGGTGTTGTGCTGGGGCTCGAACGCGAGCGGCCAGTTGGGGTCGGCCGTCGCTGGCGATGCCGTGTATCCCACACGGGCGGCGCTCCCGGTCCAGGCCGTTGCGCTGTCGGCCGGCGGCGAGCACACCTGCGCCCTCGTGGCCGGTGGCGATGTGTGGTGCTGGGGCTCCAACTCGCACGGCCAGCTCGGGCGCGGCACGATCGGCGGAACCAGCTCGCTGCCGGCACTGGTGAACGGTGGGCTGAAATTCGTGTCGATCAGCGCTGGTGGCGCGCACACGTGCGGCGTGACGACCGACGGGTCGCTGTACTGCTGGGGAAACAATTCCAGCGGTCAGCTCGGCGATGGCACGCTGACCGACCGGGCGACACCCGAACGAGTGGCGGAGTCTCCGCAATAAAGGAGTCTGATTCCTCATCGAACCGTTCGGGCTGTCTCACGCGATCCTCTTCCGGAACCGGGTGGCGGCGAAGGTGAGGACGGCGATGCCCATCACGAGCAGGATCAGGAGTTGCGGATACATCACCGACCAGCCAGCGCCTCGCAGGAAAACGCCGCGAACCACCACCAGATAGTGCCGAATCGGATCGAGCAGAGTCACGTATTGAATGACCCGCGGCATGTTCTCCACCGGGAACAGGAAGCCGGAAAGGATGATGGCCGGCAGGAAGAACAAGAACATGGACATGAAGGCGTCCTGCTGCGTCTTCGACACGGTGGAGATCAGGAGGCCCACGCCGAGTCCGGAGAGGATGTAGCAGACGGTGGACGCGATCAGGACCAGAGCGCTCCCGCGGAACGGGATACCGAACCACAACAGGGCCACGGCGCTCACCAGCATCATGTCCAGAAACGCGATCACGACGGCCGGAAGGGTCTTGCCCACGATCAGCTCGCCCGCGGTGAGAGGGCTCACCATCAACTGCTCGAGGGTCCCGATCTCCCGCTCCCGGGCCACAGCGAGCGACGTGAGTATGAGGCACATGAGCATGACGATGGTGCCCATGACGGCGGGCACGTTATAGACGCGGCTTTCCAGGTTGGGGTTGTACCAGGCGCGTGCGCGCAGGTCCACGCCGGCGGGCGCGGGCGGAACGCCGGCCTGGGCCGCGATCCTGGCGCCGCGCTCCAGCCCGAAGCGCGAGATGATGCGATTGGCGTATCCCAGCGCGACGTTCGCGGTGTTCGCGGTGCTCCCGTCCACCAGCAGCTGAACCCGGGCCGGCCGCCCGGCGGCGAGGTCGGCGGCGAAGCCGCGCGGGATTTCCACGCCCATCAGCGCGTCCCCCCGATCCAGCGCCTTGACCAGGTCGGCGGGGCGGTCGCTCGCGGCGACCACGCGAAAGTAGCCCGAGGCCGTCAGGGCGCTCACCAGCAGCCGCGCATCCGCCGTCCGGTCGTGGTCCACCACGATCGTCCTGGCGCTCCGCACGTCGGTGGTGGCGGCGTAACCGAAAATCAGGAGCTGGACGACGGGCGCGATGAACAGCATCCGCGCGGAGCGCGGGTCGCGCACCATCTGCCGGAACTCCTTGCGGAGCAGCTGGCCCAGCCGGGCGCGGTCGAAGGAAACGCCCGTCACGCGATGTCCTTGCGGAAGGCGCGCACCGCCAGGGTGAGTCCCGCGACAGCGAACGCGATCATGCCCAGGCCCTGAATCCAGAGTACATCGGGCCCCGCGCCCTTGAGAAAGATGCCCCGGAGCACCGTGACGAAATACCGGGCTGGAACCAGGTACGACATCAATCGGAGCACGACCGGCATGCTGCCGAGGTCGTAGATCAGGCCCGACAGCAGCAGCGAGGGCAGGAAGGTCGTCCACAGCGCAAGTTGCGTGGCGAGCAGCTGACTCTTGGCGATGCTGCTGATGAAGATCCCGAGCCCCAGTGTCCCGATCAAAAAGAACGTCGCCAGCCCGAACAGCAGCACCGGGCTTCCGCGGAGCGGAACGTCGAACACGAAACGCGCCATGACGACCGCCGCGAGCACGTCGATCAGTCCGATGGCGAGGTACGGGAGCAGCTTCCCCAGGATCACTTCCACGCGGTGCACCGGCGTGGCGGCGAGCTGTTCCATGGTGCCCCGCTCCCATTCGCGGGCGATCGTGAGCGCGCTCAGCATGGCGCCGACGATCATCATGACCACGGCCACGAGCCCGGGCACGATCATGTTGCTGCTCTTCAGGTCCTCGTTATACCAGACTCGGGCTTCCGCGGTGACCGGAGCGCTCTGCGGCGACATCCGCAGCACGGCGCGGGCGGAATACGCCGTCACGATCGCCCCGGCATAGTTGAGCGCGATGGCTGAGGTGTTGGCGTCGGCGCCGTCCACCAGCGCCTGCACCGTGGCGGGCCGCCGTGCCGAGAGATCGCGCTGAAATCCGGGCGGGATCACCAGCGCCATGCGTACGGCGCCCCGGTCGAGCAGCGGCTGGATCTCCTGGTAGCGCGCGAGCCGCTCGGTGACCCGGAAGTATCCGGCCGCTTCGAACACGGCGACCAGTTCCCGGCTGCGTTGGGTCTGGTCCTGGTCGAAGACCGCCAGTTTGATGTCCCGGATGTCGAACGTGATGACGTACCCGAAGAAGACGATCATGAGCGCCGGGAAAAAGAACGCCATGGCGAGGCTCCGCGGGTCGCGCCGGAGCTGGATGGCTTCCTTGCCCGCCATGGCGAGCAGTCGGCGTGCGGACAGCCTGGGGAGCCTCACCCGGCCACCACGCCGCCTTCGCGCCGGACGAGCGAGACGAAGACGTCCTCCAGTGAGGGGCGGACCTGGGTGACACCATGGCAGGCGAGGCCCTGGCCGGCGAGCACAGCGGGGATCTCGCGGGTGGCCGTCGCCATGTCCTGTACCAACACGTGCACGGCGCGTCCGAACATGGCGGCTTCGGTCACGCCGGGCACGCGTTGCACCACCTGCGCTGCCACCGGGCCGTTGTCAGTGGCGATCTCCAGAACGGTTTCGGCGAGCAGCGTGCGAAGTGCGGCGGGGCGGTCCAGCGCGATCAACCGCCCGCGGTTCATCAATGCCAGGCGATGAGCGTACTCCGCTTCCTCCATGTAATGCGTGCTGACAAACACGGTGGTGGCGGCGTCGGCGAGCTGATTGATCAGGCTCCAGAAGTTCCGGCGGGAGATGGGGTCCACGCCGGAGGTGGGCTCATCCAGAAACAGAATGGGCGGCTGATGCAGGACGGCGCAGCCGAGCGCCAGACGTTGCTTGAAGCCGAGGGCCAACTGGCCCGTGAGCCGGCGCCTCGCGTCCTGGAGGCCGGACATTTCAAGCACCCAGTCCCGCCGCTCAGCGAGCCGCGACCCGGTGACCCCGTACAGCCCGGCAAAGAAGGCAATGTTCTCCTCCACGGTGAGATCGCCGTACAACGAGAACAGCTGCGACATGTAGCCGATGCGCTGCTTGACGGCTTCGGCGTCCGTCAGGAGGTCGAACCCTGCGACGCGGCCCGCTCCGGAGGAGGGCGCCAGCAGGCCGGTCAGCATCTTGATCGTGGTGGTCTTGCCGGCGCCGTTGGGCCCCAGGAATCCGAAGATCTCTCCTTCACGGACGTCGAACGTCACGCGGTCCACGGCCACGAAATCGCCGAAGCGGCGCGACAGGTCGCTCACTTCCACGGCCAGCGTCACGCGGTCACCCGCTCAATGAACACATCCTCCAGGCCAGCCTCGATATCGTGCGTCTCGAGCACCTGGAGCCCGGCCTGATCGAGGGCCGTGCGCACCGCTGACCAACCCTGCGTCCGCGCGTCCAGCGTCACGTGAATGGTGTCACCGAACAAGGCGGCCCGGCGCACGCCGGGAACCGACCCGATCACCGCGAGCGCGCGACGCGGCTGGGTGACGACCGCGGCGACCATCTCGCCCGCAAGGCCGGCCTGCAGGGCCGCGGGCCGGTCCAGGGCGATCACCTTGCCCTGGTTGAGCAGGGCCACGTGGTCGCAGCGCTCGGCCTCATCGAGATAGGCGGTGGATACCAGGACCGTCACCCCATGGGCCACCATCTCGTGCACGATGAGCCAGAGGTCACGGCGTGAGATGGGGTCCACGCCGAAGGTGGGCTCGTCCAGCAGCAGGATCTCCGGTTCATGCACCAGCGCACAGCACAGGCCCAGCTTCTGCTTCATTCCGCCGGACAACTGCCCCGCCAGCCGGTGCTCGAAGGGACCGAGGTTGGAGAACCGATACAGCAGCTCGAGGCGGGCCGGCCGCTCCCCCCGGGACACCTCGTAGAGGTCCGCGTAGAAGTCGATGTTCTCGCGGACCGTGAGGTCGGCATACAGCCCGAAGCGCTGCGACATGTAGGCGATCCGGTGCTTGACGCCTTCGGGGTCCGTCGCAATGCTCACGCCCCCCACCAGCGCATCTCCCGCACTGGGTCGCAGCACGCCGGCCAGCATGCGGAGCGCGGTGGTCTTGCCCGCGCCGTCCGGCCCCACCAGCCCGAACAGCTCGCCGGGGGCGACGTCGAACGTCAGACCTTCCACCGCCGTGAGGTCGCCGAATCGCCGCGTGAGGCCGCGCAGCGAGATCGCAGACTGCGTCACGCCTCTGCGCCTAGGGACGCGGGCCGGACGACGGTCTGATTTCCAGCCGCACATCCGCCGGCATCCCCGGCTTGAGGTCGTTGGTGGGATCGCCGGTGACCCGCACCTTCACCGCGTACACCAGCTTCACGCGCTCCTCGGCGGTCTGCACGTTGCGCGGCGTGAACTCGGCGCCGCTGGCGATGAAGGAGACGGCGCCGCTGTACGTCTTCTCGCGATACGTGTCGACGGTGATCACCGCGGGCTGGGCCAACTTCACGGCGCCGATCACGTCCTCGGGGACGTAAATCCGCACCCAGCGATCGGCCAAGTCGCGCACGGTCAGGACGGACGCGCCTGCCCCCACGATCTCGCCGGGTTCACCGTTGCGCACCGTGATCACGCCGTCGAACGGCGCCCGGATGACGGCGTGCCGTAGGTTCACCTCGATCTGGCGCACGACGGCGTCCGTCTCCAGAACGCGCGCCCGCTGTGCCGCCAGCTGTTCCGGTCGCGTGCCCTCCTCCAGCAGTTGCAGCTGTTGCTGGGCGTGGTTGGATTGACGCTTGGTTACTTCCACGGCGAGCTGTGCCCTATCCAACGCCTGCTGGGAGGTCACGTTCTCACGCACCAACAACTGAGTGCGGGCGAGGTCCCGCTGCGCGTTGAGATACTCTTCGCGCGTTGCTTGCGCTGCGTCTCGGGCCTGCTCCAACTCCTGGACGCGGGCCCCGGCTTCCAGCTCGCGCAGGCGGGCTCGCGCTGCGGCACTGCCGGCCCGCGCCTGCGCCAGGCGCGCGCCAAGATCGGCCGTATCCAGTCGCGCCAGCTCCTGGCCTGACGCCACCCGATCCCCTTCGCGTACGGACATCGTCGCGATCAGTCCCGGGCTCACGAAGCCGAGCTGCGCCTCGGTGGCTTCCACGGTGCCCGACGCGCGAAGGTCGGTCGGCCCCCTGCTGCCGCGTGAGACTGTCGCTCTGATCACCAGTCCGACCGCGGCAATGCCGAGGGCTATGCCAATGATGAGCTTGCGGTTGGCTTGACCTGCAGGCACTCCCATGGCGGGGAGCATAGGCGCGACCGTCGCACCCGGACTTGAACGGGAGATGATGGAACCTTCAGTTGCTCGGACAGACTTCTGCGCCCTACCGAGAACGGGCCGTTCACCTCGTTCTCGCCTGCGCTTTTGTGACACAAGGAGCCCCGCGTCTTGTAGCGTGACCGCGACACGACGCTCACGGTCGATGACTGCTCCGCTGGTCTCGGTTGCCGCGCGATCGCGAGACAGGCGTGCAGATCCTTACTTGCCGTGCCGGAGTTGCCATTCCTGTTAGGGCCCCTTCCACGGTAGTGATCCATGGGCTGGGAACGACGTCCAAGGTTCAGGCACGAAGTGTGCATCCTGACCGCCTGGCGGCGCTGGTGCGCATCGGCGGCTCGGAGTGCCCGAAATCCGTGATCATCAACCGCGTGGGAAGTCGTGCGGCAATGAAGAACCGGCGCGGATTCACCATCATCGAGATCACCGTTGCCATCGTCGTGCTGACGGTGGGGCTGCTCGGGCTCGTGACCACGGCGGCACTGGTGACGCGGATGATCGGTCGCGGCCAGCGGACGGCGATGTCCGCGAGCTTCGCGCAGAGCCGGCTGGAGCGCCTGCGGTCGTCCGCGTGCATTCCCGCCCAACGCGTGGAGGGCAGCGACACGCTGTTCCGCGGCTCGACCTGGGTGGCCATCAACCGCTGGGCCTTTTCCGCCAACCCCTCCAGCCCGACCACGTTCCGCGTACGCGTCGTCACGTTGTCCAAGACGGTCAAGGGCGCCGTCCGGGTGGACACCTCGGAGAACTCGATCCCATGCCGCTGAATCCTCCCCGGCCGAGCCGGGCGCGTCGCGGCATGACGCTGGTCGAGCTTCTCATCGCGCTGGTCATGCTGGGCGTGGTATCGACCGCCCTCTATCGCGTGTTGCTGAACAACCAGCGCATCTACCAGACACAGACGCAGCACATCGATCTCCAGCAGAACATGCGCGCGGCCGTCACCCTGCTGCCCGCCGAGCTGCGGGAGATCGACGCCACCGACGGTGACATCGAGGCGATGTCGCCCACCGCGATCACCATCCGGGCGATGCGCTGGATGGGCTTCATCTGCGCGCCACCCGTGCTGGGGGGGGCGGTCGTCGGCACCGGCATGACCGTGCGGGCGCAGCCGTTCTACGGCACGCGTCGCCTCAACACCGGCACCGATTCGATGTTCATCTACTACGACGGCGACCAGACCACGCGCGACGACGACGACTGGGCGCTGGCCCGGCCCACGGACGTGGCCAATGGCCTGTGCCCCGACGGCCAGGCCGGGCTCGTCATCACCATGAGCTGGAAGCTCGCTCCCCCCAACACGCCCGGAGGGATCCTGCCCGGGTCGCCGGTACGCGGCTTCGAAACGGTGACCTATCAGCTCTACAAGCCACCGAGCGACAGCCTCTGGTACGTGGGCATGCAACCCGCCGGCGGGACGATCGCGCCGGTCATCGGGCCGGTGATCGAAGGCGGCCTCAGTTTCGCGTATTTCGACTCCACCGGTGCCGTGACGACTGTGCCTACGCGCGTGGCGCGCATCGACGTCGTGGTCCGCGAGCGCACGATTCAGGCGGTGCAGAACGCCGCGGGAGCCGGCAAGGCCGTGGCGGTGGACAGTGTACTGACCAGCGTGGCATTGCGGAACAACCGGCGCTATTGACCGCCGGCGAACGGAAGGCCGAGGAGGGGGCGATGAAACGGGTATGGCAGGACGAGCGCGGCATCGCCCTGGCGATCGCGATTTTCGCGCTGATCGTGGTGGGGGTCCTGGTCGCCGGCGCGTTCTTCGCCGGCACGCAGGAGCAACGCGTCGGGGTGAACTCCAGACGCGTGCAACAGGCCTTCGGCGTCGCCGAAGTGGGGGTCGCGGAACGCCTCGCCACCTGGCGCCCTGACTCCCTCAACCAGCGGGGCATCTACCCCGCCGATTCCGTCCCGATTCCCCCGACCGCGGCGCCGTTCGGCACCGGCTCCTACGGCGGGATCGTGGCCAAGTTGAACCCAGACATGTTCCTGATCGACGTCACGGGCTCCGATGTCGCGACCCGCGCCGGCCGCACGCAGGGGGGCAGCGGCGCGCGGCAGCGGGTCGGCCTCTTGACGCGGCTCGACCCCGTCCAGCTGGACATCAAGGCATCGCTCACGACGCAGGGGACGGTGATCCTGAAGGGCACGGCGGCGGTGAACGGCAACGACCAGTACCCCACCGGGTGGCTCGATTGCGGCCCGCTGGAGGACGCGTTGGCCGGTATCCGTGCACAGCCGGGAGCCAAAATCGACACGGCTGGGGGTGCGAGCGTGTCCGGCGTCCCCCTGGTGCTGCGTGACGCGACCCTGGCCGACTCGTCCTTCACCAATTTCTCGGGTGTCACCTACGCCGACCTCGCGGCCGGGGCGTCGGTGACGCTCCCTGGCGGCGTCTACAAGACGCAGCCCACGTTCATCAACGGCCGATGCAACACCGCTGATCTCACGAATTGGGGCGACGGCCAGAACCCGAGCTCGGCCTGCGGGTCGTACTTCCCGATCATTCACATCACCGGTTCCGCCACCCTGAACGGTTCTCAGGGTCAGGGGCTCCTGCTGGTGGACGGGGACCTGACGGTGGACGGTGGCTACGAGTGGTTCGGCCTCACGATCGTCCAGGGCAGTTTTCAGACCGCCGGTGGCGGCAAATCGCCCGCGCATTTCTGGGGCGCGACGCTGGCTCGCAATGCCGATCTCGACGTGCAGGACATGGCCGGTCACGCCACGGTGAACTACTCGAGCTGCGGGGTTCGCAAGGCGCTACTGGCGACGAGCCGGCCGACCATGCTTCGCTCGCGCGGATGGGTGCAGTTGTACTGAGCGGCGGGACTGAAGTGTCTGCGCCACCCCTTCCGTGGGGCAGGCCCCCGCGCTCGAAAGCCTGTTTCACTTTTCACACGCATTTCATGTCGTTTTAACGAAACGCACCACAATTCCAAATAGGGTGCGAGTTGCGCCCGCGCGGCCCCGGATCCGGTAACGGCAAGGCGCTGCCTCCCGGGTTCGTTCCGGCGACCCCTCAGGAGGACCCATGCGCAGACGACTGAAGCAGGCCGCCGTTGTCCTCGTCGTCGTCATCGCCGCCGCTCAACTCGTGCGTCCCGAGCGCGCGAACCCGCCGATTGATGCCGGCCGCACGATTCAGGCGCGCATGGGGACGGCGAGCGGACTGAGCGCCGTCCTGGATCGCGCCTGCGGCCAATGTCATTCGAACGCGACCGTGTGGCCGTGGTACACCAACATCGCGCCGGTGTCCTGGCTCATGGCGTACGGCGTGAAGCAGGGGCGCAAGGCGGTCAACTACTCGGAGTGGGCCGCGTATCCGCCGGAGCGGCAGCGGGCGCTGCTGGTCGAGTCGTGCCGGGCAGCGTCGAGCGGCAAGATGCCCGGGAGCCCCTATACCCTGCTGTATCCCAAGACGCGGCTCTCGCCCCAGGACGTCGAGACGATCTGTGCCGCGTCGCGCTAGCGCAATCCTCCGTGCTCGCCACCCACGCAATCGCCCCTGACCCGGTAGCGTCGCCATGAACCCAACGAGCCTCGAAACGAAGGTCCACGACTTTCTGGCCCAGAAGCGCATCGCGGTGGCCGGCGTGTCGCGCAACAAGAGCCACCACCCGGCCGGCAATCTGATCTATCAGCGGTTGAAGCGGACCGGGCACGAGGTCTTTCCGGTCAACCCCAACATGACGAGCTTCGAAGGCGATCGGTGTTATCCCGACCTGCCATCGATCCCGGGCGGGGTCGACGGCGTGGTGATCATCACGCGCCCTGAGACCACACAGCAGATCGTGCGTGACTGCAGCAGCGCCGGGGTCCGCCGCGTGTGGATGCACCAATCCATGGCGAAGGGATCGAGTGTCTCCTCGGAGGCCGTCGAGTACTGCCGGCAGCACGACATCAGCGTGATCGCCGGGGCGTGCCCGATGATGTTCGGCCCGGGCGTCGACTTCGGGCACACGTGCATGCGGTGGATGATGAAGCTCACCGGAGCGCTCCCCACATGAAGCGGCGCGACGTCGCCTGGATTCTCATCCTCATCGTGGATGGGGCGTACATCGCGTGGGGCGCGATGGCGGCCGCATCGCCGGATCACCTGCTGAAGGGCCCTGGTGGCAAGCCGATCCTCGCCGCCGCCTACGAAGGCTACTCCCATGGCTCCTGGTCGCAGCTCGAAGGCACGTCTCCGTTGACGGCCGGATACATGATCGTGCTCTACAGAATGTACGGCATCTATTGCGCTGTGTTCGGGCTGATGGCGAGCGCGATCGCGGTCACGGCTTTCCGTCGCGGTGAGGTATGGGCGTGGTGGGCACTGCTCGTCGGCAACACGATCGCGCTCGTGTCGGCCATGCGGATGGACTGGATCGTGAACGCCATCGGGCCGTTCGAGCTGACCGAGTACCTCGGCCTCGGGCTCATCTACCTCGCTCTCGGGCTAACAGCTCCCCTCGCTGCAGCACGACGGTCGGTTCCATCGACGGCCTGACACGTCTCGCGCGGCGGGGGGCAGTAGGCGGGGGTGATACTGCAGAAGCTTCTTGATAAAACGCCCTCATCGCTGGGAACGATGAGGGCGTAACTCGTTATGCGCCGACCAGGAATCGAACCTGGAACCTACTGATTAAGAGTCAGTTGCTCTGCCAGTTGAGCTATCGGCGCGCGGGGCGGAAACATCATCAGGTCACCCCTGTTCCGCAAGGGAACACCGGCGCCGGATGCGGCGACCGAAGGCGTACGCCTCCGGCCGCCGCAGGGCGGGCAGTTACGACGAGGATTTCTGGCTGGGTTTCAGAATGCTGCCGTCCATCGCGTTCACCACGACCTCGGTATTGCCGGACTTTGCCGGATCCCGAATGGCGAACGACCAGACGAGCTTGCCGCGTTGACGCTCCAGCACCAGCGCCTGCACCATCCCGTTCGGCACCCGGGTGAGCGCCAACGCGCGCGCCGAATCCTCGCTCACCTTCGCCTGCGAAAGGAGCGAATCCGGGACCGTGCGCTTGTAGGTACCCTGCGAGTGCATCGGGTCCGCTGGAGGAGTCTGCTGCGCGGCAGCCACGCCGGCGACCCCGGCCATCAGTACTACGGCCAGAGCCAGGGGGGCGAGGGATCTCATGAGATTCTCCTTCCACTCTATGCCCGTCACGAGCGCCCGGAACCACGACGGCAATCGGACGGGCGGCCTCGAGTGATGTTGCTGCGAACGACTGTTCGCCGGCGTCGCCGACGAACTGCAGCTTGGAACCCGTACCGCGAAAAAAGGGTCCGCGCGGATTTCCGCGTCCGTCCACACTCACCACGTCACGCGTGACGGTCGTCACCCAAAGTCTGCCCGGCACGGACAGCGCGATTCCGGTCGAAGTGGGGCTTCTCGACCAGCTGGTGAAAGGCGAGGATCGCGGCCTGATCGAACAGAGACGCGATCAGCCCCGGCACCGACGCCGTCACGAGCGCGAGGCCGTAGGTATGGGCGTAGCCCACGGTGTACATCGGGTTCCTGAGAAACCGATACGGCCCGGTGCGGGCCGGGCTGACCTCGGGCGCTGCGGTGAAGAAGTTGGCCCAGTAGTAGGCCTCGGCGCCGAGCGTGGCCCGGGCCCAGAGCTTCGTGCCCACGCCGACGAGCACGAGGACGACCCCCGCCGCGGCCAGGACGAGACGCGGGATCCCCGCGCTCGGCAGGGTGCCCCAGCCGCACACGCACGCCGCGACGAACGCCACGCCGTCGTTGGTCATCACGCGCGACGCCACGCGCCGGAATCGCTGGAAACCCGCTGCGGGTCCATCCTGGCGGGTGAAGAACCGGGTCTGCTCCTCGCGTCTGAGCGCGAGCCCCACATAGCACACGTAGCCGAGCCGGCTCACGATCGCGTATCCCAGGGCCACCCAGCGCGCTACCTCTAGCATTCGGTCTCCCGGGCCGGTACCGTAGGCTGCACCGTCACCTTCTCACCAGGTCGTTGCGGATGCTGTTCGGCGAAGTCTTCCGGGTTGCACTGGAAGCCCTGCGGGCCAACCGGCTGCGCTCGCTCCTCACCATGCTGGGCATCGTCATTGGGGTCGGCGCGGTCATCACCATGGTGGCCCTCGGCTCGGGAGCCCGGCGCGCCGTGCAGGATCGCATCCAGGCGCTCGGCCCCACCCTGCTAAACGTATTCTCCGGACAGGATTTTCGCGGCGGTGTGGCGGTCAGCACGCCGGTACGGCTCACCTACGACGACGCGCTGGCGCTCGCCCGCGACGCGCGCTACGTCGCCGGCGTGGCGCCCGAGCTGGAGCGCGGCCTGCAGATCGAGTACGGCGACCGCAACATCAACGAGGACGTGATTGGCACGACGCCCAACTTCGTGGTAGTCCACAACTACCCCCTCACGGCGGGGCGATTCTTCACCGAGGGAGACAACGCGGCCCGCCGCCGCTATGCCGTGCTGGGCGCCACGATCCCGACCCAGTTGCAAGCCAACGGGTCCGCCATGATCGGGCAGGACATCCGCATCGCCGGCATCCCCTTCACCGTGCTCGGCGTCCTGGCCGAAAAAGGCGGGGGGCCAGGGAGCAACGACAACGACGTCCTCATTCCCTTCGAGACGGCCCGCTATCGCGTGATGGGCACCGACCGGCTGCGCACCATCGCCGTGAAGGCCAGCGACGTCGCGTCCATGCCGATCGCCATGATCGAGATCGAGCGCGTGCTGCGCCGCGAGCACAAGATCGCACCCGGCGCCGAGAACGACTTCCGGATCCGCAACCAGCGCGACGTGCTGAGCACCTTCGAGCAGACGACGCAGACCTTCGGGTACCTGCTCGCGGGCGTCGCCGCCGTGAGCCTGCTGGTGGGGGGCATCGGTATCATGAACATCATGCTGGTGTCGGTCACCGAGCGCACCCGCGAGATCGGGGTGCGCAAGGCGCTGGGCGCCACCCGGCGGAACATCCTGGTGCAATTCGTGGTGGAGGCGGTGGTGCTGTGCCTGGTGGGAGGGCTGATGGGCATCGTGCTGGGCTCGCTCGGCGCCGTGCTGCTGTCGCGTCTGGCGCACTGGAATACGCTCATCTCCCCAGCCGCCATTTTCATGGCGTTCTGCTTCAGCGCCGCGGTGGGCCTGTTCTTCGGGATCTGGCCCGCACGCCGGGCCGCGACGCTCGATCCGATCGAGGCGCTCCGCTACGAGTGACGGGGACAGGTGAGACGCACGAGCAGACGCGGACCGACACGACCATGCTCGCGCGCGTCCACACCTGGTACGCGGCGCACGGGATGTTCTGCCCCCCCCGATATTGGCCGACGGCCTCGCGCGGCGCTAATTTCGCCGCCGTCCTGACGGCCAAGCACCTGCCGAACCCGGAGCTCCCGGTTCGGCCCCAACCGCCTGTGTCTCCGGAGTAGGAGGAAGTCCGTGATCACGTTGCCCCGTTTCGCGGGGTTGCTCACCGCGCTCGTGCTCGCCGCTCCCCATGCGACCGCTCAGATCGCCGCGTCCGAGTATGCCGCGCGGCGCGACTCGCTCGCAGCCAGGATCGACAGCGGGGGCA